>JAWODU010000095.1:0-5372 GCA_046483125.1 Kiritimatiellia bacterium | reverse complement strand
GCCCACAACCCACCTTCCAAAGCCTCCCCGCTCCCTTGCCGGTCGTTCTTTGGGCGCCGGGCGGCAAGTCCAATGCGCCTTGGCTGCGGCATCGCAATGTGCCGGTCAGCCTGCATGGCAGCCCGCCGCTCAGAGCCACCGCAACGGGGAAATGCAAACTTTTTTCGGCTCCGATGACCCGGTTTCCAGGTAAATCCGCCCCTTATGGCAAAATCTCAATTACCGGGAATTTCCGTCTCGACAACAACACGTTATTCTGGCATCATACCCAAGTTGGGATAAGTGTACCGTCGAAGAATAAAGGGCAATACCTCGCAGCCTTCCCCGAACCCGCAGGAGCGGGCAGACCGAGCGAAGCGAGGTGACCCTTGAACACGTGTCTGTGGCGGAAACAAGCTGAGCTGACCCAGGTGAGGAGACATGCCATGATCAACGGAAGACGAATTCGAGCAACATCACTCGTCGCGCGGACAACGGCGGTCTGCGCCGCACTGATAACCGCGGCCGCGCCGTGTGAAGCCGCCACCCGGACCTGGGACGGCGGAGCCGATCCCGACGAGAACTGGTCAACCGGGGGCATCGACGGTAACTGGAGCGGCGAGGCCGCGCCCGGTGCTTCGGACGACGTCATCTTTAACGATACCGACGAATCCACGGAGGGGGATATCAACAGTGTGGTCGACAGCGACCGGACCATCGATTCGCTCAATTTTCGGCACAGAGGGCAAACTTCCACGGACTTCCACACGGTGGAGATCCCGGCCGGGGTGACTCTGGCCATCGACGGCGACAACACCGACCAGTCGCTGGATGCGAACACGGACGCATCGCTTCTTGTCGGCGGGTTCAAAACGAATGACGTCGTAACCCGCGCGGCCATCACGGGTGGCGGCAAATTGCTGGTCAACGGCACGAGGCATATCCGCGTCGGCCATACCGGCCAAAACGGCGTCGATCCGGTTGCACTGCTCGACCTGTCCGGTCTGGCGGAATTCGAAGTGACCATGCCGAGTTACGACCTGCTGGTCGGCATGCGAAACGAGGACGAGGGAGATCTGCTTCTCGCGGCCACCAATACGATTACGGTGGATGAAGTGTATGTCGGGTATTCCATATTGCAGGGATCATCGGGATCGGAAATATCGCTTGGCCAACGCAACACGCTGAATACGGACGATATTTATCTTGGATATCAAAAGAGTACGGGGAAGATGTCGTTCAATACCGGCACATTTACCGACGGTGAGATCACGATGCGGGCAAAAGACGGGGTTGGGAGAGTCTCCGATGTGTATGCCGCATATGTCACTGGAGGCACCGGGGTCAGCTGCTTAGGTGATTACGATTTCCGCGGCGGCACAGTCGACCTCCTGATCAACCGGCTGTGGCTGTGTCGCGCCGAGAATAACAACTGGAGCACGGGCTACTTCCGGATGGACGGGGGGACGGCGGATGTCTGGTCCGTCAGCTTGGGCAGATCCGATGGCAACAACGGTCCGCGGACGGGGCAAATCGATCTCGAAGGCGGAACCTTCATCGCCAACAGCATTACGATGGGCCACGATGGGGCAAGCAATCCGAGCGACGAGAAATATGCCATAATCAACTTCTCCAATGGGGCGTTGCTGGCAGGTACGATTCAGAAAGGAACCGAGGCCGTCGGGGATGAATGGAACCGGGTTTTAAATTGGTCCGGCGGAACGCTGAGCGTGGAGAACTGGACCGTCGGGACCGTTGTGACACAAGACAACACGAGTGCTGTCTCAACACTGTCGCCCGGCGGCTCGGGGACCATTGCCACCAACAGCTTCAACGACGACTACGTCCTGACCGGAGGCGCGTGGTATATAGAAATCGACCGGACTTCCGGCAACAGCGACAAGGTGGAGATCAGCGGCGAGCTGGACCTCTCTGGAGCAGACGATACGCTGAACATTCTGGGACTGAACGGCGTCCCTCAAGTCGGCAAATACACGATTGCCGCGTGTGGTTCCATCTCCGGCTCCTTTGATGCCGCAAACTTCCCGTCCGGTGTCTCCGGGTCGGTGACCTGCGACGGCGGCGACGTTATCGTGTCGATCGTTCCCTCGGGGACGCTTTTCCTGGTTAAGTGACAGTCCTTTTCAGGCCCCGGCAACGAGGAGCCCGCCTCTATCCGATGATGTCCGCCAGAGCCACGCGCGAAACCCACACGTCTTCTTTTCCCATCGTGTATTGAACGTAGAGGATGCCGTCTTTGACCATGGCCGACGGGTATTGCCCGCCTCCGCCCCTGCCGCGCACTTCCGACTGCGGTGTCCTCCATTTCTGCCGGCCGCAGCGGAGCGCGAATGCCTTCTTGAAGATATAGCCGTTATTGCTGACGGAGACCATCAGCGGATCGCGATTGTAGTGTCCTTCTTCCGGGTGATCCAGTTTCTTCGCCATCTGGTTGCCTGTGAGGAGCACCGTGCCGTCGTTCAAGTTGAGACTGGTTGTAAGGCTTGGGGAGTCGGGAATATCCGTCGGTACAGCCGTCTCCCATTCTCCGGTGCTGTCCGAGATGCTTACGTACATGCGGTGTGAGTATCCTGTATCCCGGAGCAGTATCACGTATTTGCCGTCGGAGGCGCGATAGACCGTAGGCTCACACAGGCGCGGGGAGTTGATGCCTTTTGGAATCTCGAAGGTCGGCGGTTTCCACGCGGGGATGTTGTCGGGGTTTTGCATCGCATCCAGGATGCCCCGGGTCTTTTCCCCGTCCCACGGCTCAACCGGGACGTCCAGCCGGCCTTCTTCCGGCAGTTCCGGCTTCAACGGCATGATCGGACCGAATTCGCCCGGCGCGATAATCTCCCTGGCAAGCGGCGTGTAGCCGCGTCTTGCCCTGCTCGGGTGTTCCTTATCCCGCACGTCGGATCTCTTCCTGCCGTCGAAACTCTCGAAACCGACATTCTCGTGCAGCATTGCCAGCGCATAGAGCTTGTTGCCCGCCACGACCTGGCGCAGGGCGGTGAAGACCAGGCCCTTTTCCTCGCTCGGCAGAACTTTCTGCGGCGGGGCAAAGGCCTCGACGGCGGAACTCCAGTTTTCCGCGTCGGTTGAATATGAATAGAGTACACGCTGTCCGGGTCCGTCCTCGCCGTGCGGATGGTTGCTCCACGTGGCATGGAAAACCCCGTTGTGGAACTTCAGTTGACTGTGATGGTTGTACGCTCCCGCCTCCCGCGTGCCCGCGTAGACGAGGGTGTGCTTCGTGTTTTCGAGTATCGGGAAGCCGGCTCCTTCCTTCGTGGAGTCGGGTTCACCCGCTTCCCACATGTGGCGTATCTGCATGTCCCTGCTCTCCTCCCGGGTAGTTATGTTTTCGGGTTCAGGCGCTCAAGCGCTGTGCGATGAGTTCTGAATCGGGTGTATCCCTCATCAATGCCCCGCGAATTGCCGCGGGTTCCAGGTCGCGTATTGGTTTGTTTTCCTTCACTGCAAGAGCGGCGGCGGTTCCGGCGGCCGATCCCATCATGGTTCCCGTCGGCATGACGCGTGCCGAGGATTGTGCGAGTCGGTCCGCGGAGAGACAGCGGCCCGCGACGAGACAGTTATCGATCCCTTTCGCGATGAGGCACCGGTACGGAATATGGTAAGGCGGCAGGACTTCTCTGGTCTTGTTCGCGTCCACCGTAAAGGTTCCGTACGCCACTGCGTCGTCAAACTTCCTCTCATTTCTTATATCATCGATCGAGAGTACGCAGTCGCCCTCGACACGCCTTCCCTCGCGGATCCCGAGCATGGGCGAGGCGAAATCGAAGACATACGACGCGTCGTGGTGTTCCTGGTAATGACGGACCGCCTCGGGGATGCGGGTTCGCATGGCAATCAGGGCGTCGTTGTAGCCGTCGCCGCCGCCGGTATCGAAATCCATTTCGAACAGCTTCATTTTAAGCCCCACGCGGCCGTTCGGTTCCGGCCAGACGCTGTAGTCGGGATTTTCGCCGCCCTCCGCATATCGTGTCTTGGCGGGCAGTGGCTGTGGTTGGGCATCGGGCACCTTGCGGAGGAAGATCATGAAACTGGGCTTGATTGTGCCGGGCAGGTTCGGGTCGTCGGGGAGGACGGAAGCTCCCGCGTACTGTGCGAGAAGGCCGTCGCCCGAAGCGTCTACAAAGACCTTTGCCGCTGTTTCCCGTCGAAGCGAACGGTTGTGCAGGACTGCGGAACGGACAATATCCCCGTGCATCTCCGCGCCCGTTACGGTTGTTGCGAAGAGGACGTCGACCCCCGCTTCTTCGGTGAGTTCATGAAGAACGATCGGAAGCATCTGGTGGTCGAAGAGCCGGTTTTCGGTGTTGAGGTTCTCGTTCCCGCGGCTCGGCCAGCCATGTTCCTCGCCCATGGCCCTGTATTCCCGGAGTCTATCCAGCACATCGGCGAACTCGCGGCCCTGTCCCTTGAGTCCGCCTTTTGCGGCGCAGAAGTTGCCGACGCCGCCGCTTGATCCGAGTCCGCCAAGGACCTCGGTTTGCTCAACGAGAAGGGTGTCGGCCCCGTTTCGTGCGGCTGCTGCAGAAGCCGCAAAGCCGGCCATCCCGCCGCCGCATACCAGTACATCGTATGGCTTCATTTGTCTCCGGCTTCAAAATCAGCACTCAAACCATAAATCCGCGGAAAAACCAGCAAAAAGATCAGACTCCGCTACGGCGCTGTCGGGAAGTACGGCAGTATTGCGGTGGTGGAACACTTCATCCGGTCGCTGAAAGACGAATGCACTCGGCATATTCTCGTTCCTTTCGATGTCCGGGAATTCCGAAACGAATTGGAACTATACACGATCTGGTACAATCAGTTCCGCCCGCATTCATTCCTCAACAGCAGAACACCCGAAGAACGGTATAGCCAACGGCCCCTCAAACTGCCGAGGCCAACCGTTCCCAACCCAACTGCCCGAAATGACGCTGAACGTGTTGTTTCTTGAAGGCAGGACACATCTGCCGGTTGTGGAACTGAAGAAAGCTGCGTAATCCCGCGCGCTTCCACGTTGGAGTAATGCGGACAGCCGAACTGCGTCTTGTCCTGGAAATTTACGCCATGTTCCGCGCAGGCAACCCGCGAAAACTGCAAAATCAAGAGTCAAAGATTATCCAATCCGACCCGAAATCCCTTCAAAAACGCCCGCCAAAAGTCTGTGTACCATTACACCCCTCCGGGTCAGCCATATCCGCCGCCAGCCGCGCCTTATTTGTTATTTGAAGGTCTGGTACCAATCCGAGAGTCCTATGGAGGGGATGTGAGTGAGCCCTTTAGGCGAGCTCACGAAGCATCCACTCCCAGGGCTCTCGGAGCTTTACAAAAGGAGTGTGGAGCTCCTTGACTAGTATTTAGAAGCCATCGGGCACGGG
>JAWODU010000046.1:0-15408 GCA_046483125.1 Kiritimatiellia bacterium | reverse complement strand
ACGTGCGCCAAAAACTTCGTTTCGTCACGGCGGCCATGCCGCACGTGACTCTTTCAATCACAACTCCGGCCATCAGGCCGGATCGAAATTTCGCTCTCTTGCAGTCACTTCCGAAGATCTTTCGCAACGCGACACGGAATTTCGTCATCAACGAAATTCCGCGTCGCCAGAAAAGTCGGTCAAAAAATCATCATCCAGATGGGCGGACAGACCAATCCCGGTTCTTCAAGTGGAGTTTCCGAATCCGTGGCGAATTCTGGCCGATTCGCCGAAAAATCTAAAATGGTCGGGGCGGTGGGATTCGAACCCACGACTTTCAGCTCCCAAAGCTGACGCGCTGCCAAGCTGCGCTACGCCCCGCTGTTAAGAGAGCTACTTTAACACAGCGGCAGGGACAAGGAAAAGAATTCAGGGACGCGTTCCCGGGGAAGTCCGAGCCGGTTCCCGGAGTGCTTTTCGAGGTCCCGCGTCACCTTATTTCTTGCGCCCCCGGCGGTTTCGTAGTTCATTGCGGGTTCAAGGAAAATAAAGGCATAGCCGGCGACGGTTCGCATCGGTGTTTTTGAAAGGCGCAGTTCGTGAGAAACAGAAGACTGGTCGAATGGGAAAAAAGGCTGGAAAAAATCCTCAATAAGCTCGACAGAGAACTGGAAGACAAGTTCGGCGGCGAATATAAACTGCATCCCTCGCGTCCGGAACGGGGCGAAACCGCGAATCCGTCGAGCGACGGCCTGTTCAACATAAATGCGGCTTTTTCGGCGGGTTATGGGTCGAATTACGGGAGGGGCTATATTGTGAGGGTGCAGATGCAGACGTTGCAGGACGTTCCCGGGAAGGTCAGGGCGGAGATGGAAAACAGGGTTGCCGACCGGTTGCGCGAGGAACTGCGGCAAGAATTTCCTGATAGGAAACTGGACGTAAAGAGGGACGGGAACGTCTTTAAAATCTTCGGCGACCTGAGCCTGGGAAAGCTGTAAAAGGGAAACCTGCGCCTCGGCGGAAAAGGTCGGGGGCAGGGGAGCTGGCGATTGAAAGAGCAATGAAAGAATTTGACTGGGGGCGCGGTTGGGGTATGCTTCGGGTACAGTGAAGAAGGTACTGGTCATAGGCGGAGGGGGGCGCGAACACGCGCTGGCGTGGAAGCTCGCGTCTGACAGTTCTCCCCCGGAGTTGTTCTGCGCTCCGGGAAACGCGGGCACAGCCGGACTGGGCACGAACCTCGACATCGGCGCGGAAGATATTTCCAGGATAACGGAATGGTCGAAGCGAAGCAGGCCGGATCTCGTGGTTGCGGGTCCGGAAGCGCCGCTGTGCGCGGGCCTTGCCGACAGTCTCCAGGCGGAGGGAATAACGGTCTTCGGGCCGGGCCGGGACGCCGCCCGGCTTGAAGGAAGCAAGACTTTTGCCAAGCAAGTAATGAACAGTGCGGGCGTGCCTACTGCCGAGGCCCGGGAGTTCAGCGACGCGGGGCAGGCGGCAGAATACGCCGGGTCGCTCGGCTGGCGCGCTGTTGTGAAGGCGGACGGACTGGCCGCGGGAAAAGGTGTTTCCGTCTGCGCTTCGGAGAAGGACGTTCGAGCGGCCCTCGAGGAATGTCTCGTTGCCGACAGGTTCGGCGACGCCGGCAGGCAGGTGCTCATCGAAGAATGCCTTGAGGGAGAGGAAGCTTCGATACTGGCGCTGGTGGACGGCGAACATATTGTTATGCTGGCGTCTTCGCAGGACCACAAGAGGGTCTTCAATAACGATGAAGGTCCGAATACCGGGGGCATGGGCGCCTATTCTCCCGCGCCGGTAATTACCGAAAATCTCTGGCCGGTTATCCGGGAGCGGGTATTCGAGCCGACGCTGGCGGAATTGCGGAAGCGGAAGGTGGTTTACAGGGGAATTCTTTACGCCGGGCTCATGGTATCGGAAACGGGTCCGAAGGTTCTTGAATTCAATTGCCGTTTCGGGGATCCGGAGACCCAGGCGGTTTTACCTAGAATTGAAGGCGATCTTCTGCCGGCCCTTGAAGCCTGCGCGCGCGGCGAACTGTCCCGGGATATGCTGTCATGGAAAGAAGACCACTGCGTGTGCGTGGTGATGGCTTCGGGAGGCTATCCGGGCGGATACGAAAAGGGTAAAGTCATCCATGGGCTGGGCGGTTCGGGCGATGTGCTGGTCTTTCACGCGGGCACGGAAAAAAATGAAAACGCCGCCGTCATCACTTCGGGCGGACGCGTACTGGGAGTGACGGCCCTGGGACGGGATCTCCCCCAGGCCGTGGACAGGGCGTACAAGGCAATCACCGGAATCAGTTTCGACCAGGCCCAGTACCGGACGGATATAGGGTCCCGGGCGCTGAACAGATAAAGAGAAGCCGAGGCAAAGACCAGAGCTGGTGTATGACCCCGGCCGCTGGTTACGGAGAAACAATTTCCGGCAGTCAACAGGCCCTTAAAATCGTGATTATGATGTAAGGACAATATATCCCAACGCACTACCTGTAACCCCGTAACCTGTAACCTGTAACCCTTTCTCCTGTTTACTCTCCCTCCACTACCGCTTCCACCCGTACGGTTCTGCCTTCGGGCGAAGGAGGAATTACGTTTGTTTCAACGCTCCTGCCGTTCACCTTGAGCACCCGCACCTTTCCTGCACGGCGGTCCGGATTGTGTACTTTTGTCCGGTACCGCGCGCCCCTGAACACCCGCGTGGCCTCAAAACCGGTCCATTCCGAGGGTATACACGGGTCCAGTGCCAGTCCGTCAAAAACGGGCCTGATGCCGAGTATGTACTGCACGGCCGCCACGTAGCTCCAGCCAGCGGTGCCGGTGACCCAGGGATTGTGGGCGGTGCCAAAATCGGGGTGTGATTTACCCGTTACAAACTGCGCATATACATAGGGCTCGGCGCGGCGCAGTTCAGCGCGGTCGTTGCTTTTCCGGGGAAGAATGGCCCTGTGATACTCAACGGCGCGGTCGCCCCGTCCGAGAATGGTTTCCGCGATCACGGCCCACGGGTTCGGATGGCAGAATATGCCCGCGTTTTCTTTTAACCCCGGCGGATAACAGACCCGCCCGGGGATATCTTTGAGAAGATCGGTGTGCGGCGGCGAAAAAAGATGTATGCCATGTTCGGAGGCCAGATGCTCCTTAACTGAATCCATGGCGATTCTGCCGCGTTCGGGTCCGGCGACCCCGGATATTACGGACCAGGCCTGCGGATTAAGCCAGATCTTCGCCGCTTCGTTGTTTTTCGAGCCGATGGTTCCGCCGTCACGCATAAGGGCGCGCCGGTACCATTCGCCGTCCCAGGCGTGAGCGTTAACAGCCCCTGCCATTTCTTCCCTCCATCTCAGTGCTTCTTCGGCATCGCCTTTGCGCTTGAGAAGATCGGCCATTTCGGCGAAATCGCGGCAGGCCACGCAGAACTGCATGCTGGTCCACACGCTTTCGCCCTCAGTACCCAGGCGCAGGGCGTCATTCCAGTCGGCTGTCAGGCAGAGAGAAAGACCGTTTGGCCCCCGGTTTTCGCGGGCGAATTTCAACGACGCGAGCATATGTTCATACACTGGAGCTTTGCCGCGGTCCAGGTACTCGACGTCTTCTTCCAGGAAAGAGAGTTTCCCTGTTTCCCTTACGTAGGCGGCAACGGCCAGCGGTATCCACAGGTGATCGTCTGAGTGAACGTTTTCTGGAGCCGGAATTTCTCCGGTTCCCGTCTTGAGCGTAAGCGGCTGCACCTTATGCAGGGCAGTGCCGTTGGAGGCCTGGCCGCGCAGGAGATCCGTAATGGTATTCCTGGCCCTGTCCGGAAGGGAATACATTATGCCCAGAGTGTCCTGCAGGCTGTCGCGGTAACCGAGACCGTCGCGATTTCCGGCCTCAATCAGCGAGGCGCTTCGCGACCAGCGAAAAACGACGTGATTCTGATAGGGGTTCCACACGTTAAGCATGGAATCCATTTCCCCGTCGGGTGTGGCGCATTGAAAAAGGTCGAGACGTGATTCCCAATACGAGCGCAGATCGGCGATGGCTGTTTCGACACGCTCGGAAGTCCATTCCATCCGTATACGGTCGGCTTCCCCGTAATCTCCCTCTCCAATAAAGAACAAAGATTCGGCCGATTCGCCCGGTTCGAGCCGGTACTTCATGTGCAGGGCGCCGCAGGCGTTGCCTCCGCTGCCGCAGGACCCCGAACAGCGGCCGTTTTCAACGGCAATGGGACTGGATTCGTCCCGCCAGGGACCTATAAAGGATTCCCTCATGCAATCGTAACTTTCAACGGGAGAACCCGAGGCGAAGAAAGTGTTCCTGTATGTCCATCCTGGAACGGGGGACTGGCATACGATGATGCCGTCATTGCAGAGGGTCTGCGCGACATAGAGTATGGCCTGAAGATTGGTTTCGGTGTTGAAGAAAGGGAAGGAAAACTCGGCGTAGGTAAAGGCGTCTATTGTTTTCGGTTTTCGGGAACGGTTGGTAAGGGTGAGTTTCCAGATTTCGATCGGGGCGTCGAGAGGGACGAGGTACAGAACGGATGAAACGATCCCGCGGCAGCGGGAAGTGATTTCAGTGGTTCCCAAGCCGTGCGAGCAGACGACTTTCTGGCGGCGAAGGGGTTTCCGCACGGGGCTCCAGGAATTGCTCCAGTAGTCGCCTTTTTCGTTTCTGAGGTATATGAACCGGCCGGGACGGTCGGGGGGTACGCTGTTGAAGCGGTACCTGAGGATCCGGTTGCGGCCGGGTGATTTGCAGAAGCTGTAGCCGCCGGCGTTGTTGGAGATGATAGCGCAGTAGTCGCGGTCGCCGAGGTAGTTTATCCAGGGCCAGGGAGTGTCGGGTTGTTCTATAATGTACCGTCGTCTCTTGTCGTCAAATCTACCGTAGCGCATGAGTTCTTCTCCGTGAGATGTGATCAAACCGCGAATCACGCCAATCTACGCGAACAGGCTGTCTCAGGGGGTACATTGCGATATTCGGGGGATTTTGGCAACAGGGCCGGCCTTAATACACGATTTCATAAATACGGTAACGTATGACGAGGGCATTCTGGATGCACGGGGGTCGCGGCACACAAAAGGCGATGTCTTGCCATCGTCTTTGTGTGCCGCGGCCGGCGTGCGCCAGAATGCCCCGCCCGTGGGGGTTGGCCTCTTTTGGCGCAGAGTCGCTCCGGCGCAGCGCGCACAGACCTTCCAGGTATGCACGCACTGCGCCGGAACACCTCTGCATCCAAAATAGGCCAATCATACGTCACCGTATTTATGAAACCGTGTACTTAATTTTGGCTTGCGGTTTCGGCCGAGAAATCATACAAACGTATGAATTAATCGCAATGAAAGCTTCAGACGTAAAGAAACAAAAGAGGTCAGGCGTTCCGGGCACGAGAGAAAGGCTCATGGAAGCCGGGGCGGCCCTGTTCGCCGAGCGGGGTTACGACGCCGTTTCGGTTCGGGATATAACCGGAGCCGCGGACGCGAATGTCGGGGCCATTACTTACCATTTCGGCAGCAAGGAAAATCTTTTCGGCGAAGTAATGGTACGCAAGATAGAACCTCTGCGCAGTCGTGCGGAAGCTGTTGTGAAAAAGGAAGCATCTCCCGAGGAAAAGCTGAGGGAAATGTTTGAAATTTTTGCTTTTTATGTTCTTTACGAGGAACCCGCGCTGAAAGTTTTCTTTGCCGAGATGCTGGCCGGAGGCAGGCGGCTTCCAGAGACCGCGATAGAGGGGGTCATGTGGCGTAACAAAGTGTTTGCGGAGATTGCGCGGGAGGGGATGAAACGCGGGGACTTCCGGAAGTTCGACGTGGAATGCGGGGCATGGAGCTTCTTCGGCATGCTTTCGGCTTACATCCTGTTTCAGCCCCTGGCGGGCGGTAAGGACCGGCGGCACGCCTATTCCAGAGAATTCGTGAAACGCGTAACGGAAGCGGCGGCGGACATGTTTATGAACGGAATAAAGACCCGGCGGAATACATGATGAAATACAGACTGATATCCGTTTTTTTTCTGTGCGGGGCTGTCTGCCTTGCGGAGAAAGCCCGCGGCGCGGAAACCAGTTCGCCTGCTGTTTATACCCTGGAGGACTGTATTGAGGCGGGTCTTGAGAACAGCGCCCGAATAAAGACGGCGTCGGCGGACAGGGCAATAGCGGATTACCTGGTTGAGCAGGCGCGCTCCTCCGCCTTGCCGAAGGTTTCCCTGTCGGGGCGGTATACCAGGCAGGACGAACTGCAGGAGGTTTCATTTGGGGAACAGACCACTGAAGTGGGATCGCTGAATAACTACTCCGTGGAAGCAGGAGTGAACCAACTTCTCTATTCCGGCGGCAAAGTGAGGTCCGCCTTGCGGGCGGCCCGCCTGTCGAGAAAACTGGCGTCTTCGTCGAAAAGGGAAACAGAGCTTTCGCTGGTGAGGGATATCCGCGACGGATTTTACGGTGTCCTCCTAGCCAGGGATTCCGTTTCCGTCCGGGAGGATTCGGTTAAACAGCTTGAATCTCTCGTAAAGCAGGCCGAAGCAAAGCATAAGACGGGGGCGGGTTCGGAATTCAACGTTCTTCGCGCGAAGGTGGAACTGGCGAATGAAAAACCCGCACTGATCGCCGCCAGGGCGGGGTATGAAACAGCTCTGGCGGCCTTCCGGCGTCTCCTCGGCATTGAAGAAGAGATAGCACTGCGCGGAGAACTGTCCTTTGTTCCGTTTGAGGGCGAATACGATGATCTTGTGGCTGAAGCACTGAGTAACCGTCCCGCGCTCCGGCGGAGCGAAGTGGCGGTGGAACTGCGGAAAGAAGATGTATCGGCGGCGAAGGCCGGTTACATGCCTGAAGTGAACGCTTTTTTTAACTATACCGGGACCAAACCGTACGGTTTCGTTACCGCGGACGATGAGTGGGAGTGGCACTGGAGCACGGGACTCATGTTGAACTGGTCTCTGTGGGACAGCGGGCTGACGAGCGGCCGGGTGGGCGAAAAACAGCAGGAACTGGTCAAGGCCCGAACGGCGCGTGAGGATCTGGAAAGGGCGGTGAAACTGCAGGTAAAGACAGCATATCTGGATATGAAACACGCGGCGGAAGCGGTAAAGGCGGGTAAGGGGAATGTAAGGCTGGCAGAAAAAGCCTTGGAAATCGCCGCGACCCGGCTGGAAACGGGCGCGGGAACACATCTGGAGTTCACAGACGCGAACGTGGCGTTGAGCACGGCTAAACTGGGGTACCTGGGCGCCGTGATGGATCACATGAACGCGGTATCGCGGCTCAAAGCGGCAATCGGGAGGGAGTAGGACGGACGATGGACGACAGAGGACAGATGACGGAGGGGAGATAAAGATTACGATTAAGATTACGATTAAGATTGGGAGGACGATATATCCCAACGCGGCACCTGTAACCCTGCAACCTGTAACTCTATACCGGCCAAACGGGGAAAAGATATGAAAAAGGCGACGAAGATAGGAATAGCGGCAGGAGTGGCGGCTTTTGCGATACTGGGATGGTCAGTGGGAAGGGAGCTTTACAAGAGGGCGACGCGTAAGACGCCGGTCTCAATAGAGCAGATACACAAAAAGGATGGCGTCCCTGTAGTGACATCACCGGTCGTAATGACCAATCTTTCGAGAAAAGTAAGCTTTGATGCGGTTATCGAGCCGGACGAGCGGGGAATAGTGATGTCGGAAGTGTCCACAAGGGTGACGAAGGTTCACGTGCGGGAGGGCGACAAAGTGCGGGGAGGGGATAACGCGACACTGCTTATAGAACTGGACGACGAAGCGGCGGCGGCGGCGGCGCAGGCGGCGGAAAAAGCCTATGAAGACGCGACAAACAGCCTGAACCGGGCGCGCCGGCTTCTGCAGGACGGCGCGATATCACGCCAGGATTACGACGGGGCCGCGGTCGCGGAAGAATCCGCGAGGGCCGCGCTGATCCGCGCGCGCAATACATTGCGCAACTGCAGAGTATTTTCTCCCATAACCGGAATGGTCTCAAGGCGATACGTGGACCCCGGCCAGGTGCCGGGCAAGGGAACCGTGCTGATGGAGGTGGTGGATGTATCCAGGCTGGAGGCCGAACTCACGATTCCGGAAAACCGGACTGAACAAGTACGGGTCGGAATGCCCTGCCGCGTGCATGTCGGAGTACTGGGTTCCATGGGTGTTTTCGACTCAAGCATAGCGGCGCTGAACCCCGAGCTTGACCCCCGCAAGCTGGAATTGAAGGCGAGATGCTGTATTAAAGACCCTCCGGCCGCCCTGAAGGCCGGCATGTTCGCGACTGTGGAAGTGGAGAGCGACAGCGGCAGGAACGTAACGGCCGTTCTGGAACGTGCGGTCGTGGAATTGGACGGCGAGACGGGGGTGTTTACCGTGGATAAGGAAAATCTCGCCCGGTTCAAGACCGTTGAAACCGGCATCGGCGAAGGCGGTTTTGTGGAAGTGGTTTCCGGCGTTTCCGCCGGGGATTCGGTCGTCACCGACGGTAACATGCAGATCGAGGACGGCGACAGAGTAAGAGTGAAGGGAACGCGCTGATGTTTCTGTCAAACACCGCCATAAAGAGGCCGGTGCTCACCACGGTCATTCTCCTGATAGTGATCATACTGGGCGTGGCGAGCTACCTGCGCCTTGGAGTCGAACTTTTCCCCGACATCGAATTTCCCATCATCGTGGTCAACACGGCCTATCCCGGCGCCGGGCCCGAGGAAATCGAGCGCCTTGTAACCAAGCCGATAGAGGACAACGTGACACTGGTGGACAACGTGAAGTTCATCGAATCTTATTCGTCCGAAGGCGTGTCCACTGTAATGATCCGGTTGAATATGGGGACGGATTTGAACGCGGCGGCAAACGACGTCCGGGACGAAATAGGAAGAATCGCAAACGACCTTCCGGACGAGTCGGAAGAGCCCGTTGTAATGAAGTTTGACCCCACGGATTTCCCGATCATGCGGCTTGGGCTGTACGGCGATCTTCCTCTGAAGGAGATATACGAAACGGCGGATGACCGGATCAGGACAGAACTGGGCAAGATAGAGGGCGTCGGCCTTATACGCGTGGTGGGCGGCGAGCAGAGGGAAATCCGGGTTTCGGCGGACCTCAACAGGCTCAAATCATACGGAATTTCCATGGGAGCGATTATAGCCGCCATCGGAAGGGCGAACCTCGAGATGCCGGGAGGCTATATTACAAAGAAAACCACGGAGCTGACGGTGAGGGTTTCCGGTGAAGTGGAAGACGTGCGAGAAATAGAATCGATTCCGATTCCCGGCTCGGCCGATACGACCGTCGGCGACGTGGCGCAGGTGCGCGATACGGTAGCGGACGTTCGGGAGAAGGCGCGCTTCATGGCTTCGCCCAGCGTCGGAATCGAAGTATTGAAAAAGGGAGACGCCAATACGGTGCTGGTAGGGCGGAGGGTCAACGAAGCGGTAACACGTTTGAATTCGGAAGTGCTGCCGTCGGCACTTACGCTGGAAGTGGTTACCGACGATTCGGTTTTTATAAGGGACGTGATCCGCGAAGTATGGGCCAACATGGGGGAGGGCATACTTCTTACGGCGCTGGCTCTTTTCCTGTTCCTGCACAATCTGAGGGGCACGGTTATCGTGGCGCTTGTGATGCCGGCGGCGGTGGTGGCCACGTTTACGCTTATTTATTTCGCGGGATACACGGTGAACCTGATGAGTATGATGGGGCTGGCCATTTCCATAGGGATACTCGTTAACAATGCCATCCTTGTGCTTGAGAACATTTACCGCTACCTGGACCTGGGAGAAGACCCCAAAAGCGCGGCGGCCAAGGGAACCAGCGAAATAGCCCTTGCCGTTACAGGCAGTACCCTGACCAACGTGGTCGTATTTCTGCCCATAGCTTTCATGGAATCGATCGTTGGCCAGATGTTCAGCCAGTTCGCCGTTACCGTGGTATTTGCCACAATATGCTCACTGGTCATTTCGTTTACCCTCACGCCCATGCTCGCGAGTCTTCTTATGCGGACGAGGGAGGCGGCCGACGCCAGGGTATCGGAAAGGATCCGCCGGCTGTACAGGGCGTGGGACGGCGTCTTCGAGAATATGACGAGAGCATATGCTGATGTAGTCAGAAAGGTGTTGCGTCATCCGTGGAAGACACTGGGCCTTGCTGTGGCGGTGTTTGCTTTCGTAATGCGGTTTGTGCCGCCATTAATAGGTACGGAGATGTTCCCCAGGGTTGATGAAGGACAGTTTCTCGTTGAGATAGAAACCGATGTTTCACGGTCGCTTCACTACACCGACGACGTCACGCGCGAGGTGGAAAAAATCTGCGCAGAGATACCGGAGCACGAGAAGATATATTCTACAGTGGGAAGCGTGTCCGGAGGCAGGCTGAGCGGAGGGCAGTCGAGCGTTAACATGGCCCAGGTCGTGGTGAGGCTGGTGGACAAGGAACAGCGGGAGCGGTCTACGCAGGAAGTCATGAACGAACTCCGGCCGAAGCTGGCGGACGTAACCGGGGCGGATTTCACCGTTTCTCTTCAACAGCAGGGCGGTCCGGGCGGCAAGCCGATAGAAATGGAGGTGCGCGGCGAGAATTATGAAACGATTAACAGCATTGTCGCAGACGTCCTGAAAATGGCGGCGGGCGAGAATGTCAAAGGGGTGGATTACGAGCCGATAGAAGGTCTTGTGGACTTTGAAAGCGACTGGCGCACCGGAAAGCCGGAAATAAGTATCAGGCCGAATAGGCCCAGGCTGGAACGGCTGGGAGTGACGGTACAGCAGGTGGTGGAAGCGGTACGCGCGGCTTACTCGGGCATAGTGGCTTCAAGGTATCGTGAGGGGGACGACGAATACGATATCAGGGTGATTCTGTCGGAAGAGACGAGAAACAATCCGGAAAGAATACTCGACCTGCCCGTAATGTCTTCTTACGGGCACCTGGTAAGACTGGGAGAGCTGGCCGGCAAAAAGGCCGGAATAGGCCCGGTGACCCTGGGTAGAAAGGACCGTCAGCATAAGGTAACTCTTTCCGGAGAGACCGCCGATGTCGCTCCCGGCACCGTGGCGGACGAAATCGACAGAAGGATGCGAGACTATTCGATGCCTGCGGGTTACAGCTACGCCTGGACGGGCACGATAGAACTCATGAAGGAGAATTTCGCGGACCTGAAATGGGCCATGGTACTGGCGGTTGTGCTGACTTTCCTGATGCTTTCGGGAATACTGGAATCATGGAAACTGTCGATCCTGATAATGCTGTCTTTGCCTTTTTCGTTTGCGGGGGTTTTTGTTGCCTTGTTGGTCGCAGGGCTTACACAGACGATTTTCTCCATGATGGGCATGGTTATGCTGATCGGGCTGGTGATAAACAACGCGATCGTGATTATAGATTACATCAACGTCGTGAGAAATGACGGGATAGCTTTGAAGGAAGCCGTGGTGAAAGCCTGCGCCGTGCGCCTGCGTCCCTTATTGATGGCCAATCTTACGACCGTGCTGGCCATGGTGCCCCTGGCGCTTGGAATGGGAGCGGGGGGGGAGTACAGGGCGCCTATGGCGGTGACGCAGATGGGCGGGATGATTGCGGGGGGTACGCTGGCGCTGGTGATTGCCCCGGTTCTGTACTACCTGGCGGAGCGGCGTAAAGCGTAGAGGTACATGGAGTCCCTGATCTGTGCCTGTGCCCTCGCACGCCGTGACCGGTTGGGACTCGGAGCGCGGGAGGGTTCGGGTTCTCTGGGTTCTGTGTGTGCCCTGTAGCCTCGCGTGACGCACCAGCCCGCATCGCTTGCGGCTTACTGGAGGTACTGTAGCGCCGCCGGGCGCGATGCAAGGGGAGCAGGGCGGTAGAGACTAAGTGCAAGGTGCAAGGTGTATGGACTAGGTGTCCCTCTCCCCCTATCTTAATCGCAATCTTAATCGTAATCTTTATCTCCCACTCTTAATCGACCCGCTTAGTCGCCACCCTTTCCGCCGCGGGGGCGGCGGACGGTTACAGTTAATCGCCAAACTTGATCGATTCCTCTTCCAACAACTACGGACAAAGCGGGTCGAGTAAGCGTAATCGACTAAGTGTAGGGACTAGGTGTGAGGACCAGGTGCAGGGACTAAGTGTATGGACAAATAGCTGTTCCGTTCATCTCATTGCCCGGTAGGAACGGAAGAGGCGGTTGCGCCGGGCGCGGCCGCGGCTGTTGCCGGAGTTCCAGAAGTCTTTAAAAGACTGCGTGAACTCCTTCATTCTGACATCTTTGAAAGCCTGCTTTGTAGCTTTATGGGGGTCCTTGGTTTCCCACAACGCTTTAAGGTAAGCGCCGGGTATTTTCTCGTACCTGTTTGTCCGTTCAAGAGGAGCGCCTTTTCTCAGGTAGTAAACAAGGGCCCAGGCCACTGTGTAGTTTCTTTGCCGGGCTTCGGCGTCATCAGGGGCGTAGAACTGCTCGTAGGACATGCCGAGCACATCGGCAACATTCAGTGTTTCCCTGTCGAGTATTTTCTCGAGACAGCGGGTCATTCTTTCGTCTTCTTCCAGGGTCAGCCGGCCATGGCTGATTTCGGCGTTTTCAAAAAGCACGGCATGGCCTTCATTGTACCAGACCGCGGGAACAATCTGGTCAAGCGCGTAATAGATGTACTGGTGAAACCCCTCGTGGTACATGGTGCGGAACACGCGATCTTTCCGGTCTTTGCCGCCCCGGCCGGTAACCGGCCTGATGACCAGTTCCTTTTTGTCGGCCATCCATACTCCGCCGCTCCACTTGTAGTCGTCTCCGACATAGGCAACATAATCTTCGGGCGAATTGAACACGCGTACCACGCTGACGGTTTGAATCTTCCCGGGCGCCGGTATCAGGAATTCGTACGCGGACCGCAGATATTCTATGTTGCCCTGGAGTTCCCTGAGCCATGCCCTGTGCTCTGACTCAAGATCCGAAAGTATAATGTAGTGGTCCGTGAGCACGTACCACCAGGTTTTCATGTTGCTTATGCTTGCGGCAATTCTCTGAACGCTTGCCTTGAATTCGGGAGAACGCGTGCCGGAATGGAGGAACCTCGGGTCCTGAAATTCACGCGAAGGCTCCACTTCGCCCTGCGGCTGGTCCATCAGCGAGGTCAGTTCTCCCAGAAACTGATTTTCCACCGTGCGGCGAGCCCTGTCCGCCGATACGCCCGGGGCCAGTTCGAACTGAACGTAGATCCAGTCAAGCGGAGCGCGCCATTGTCCCGGCGCGGATCTGTTGAGCTTGAAGGAGTAAGCAAGGACGGAGCGGTTGCGCGCCCCGAAATCAAAAACTGCCAGGTTGTCGAACCGGTAGGGCGGTTTCCTGTCAAAAACCGCTTTGACGTTTTTCAGGCCCGTTAAGTCGCGGACCCATTGCTCGAGTAACCGGGTTTTCCATTGTCCCGGCCTGACAGCCGTTTTTTCGCACTTTTCGAGATATTCTTCCCTGGTCACGTGTTCTCTGTCGAACCCGCCCGGGCAGGCGTGTGTCATTTTCGCTATCATGAGGGTGTTGCCGTTTTCGTTTTTCCATTTTCCGGCTCTCTGGCCCTGGCGCCAGAGTTCGACGGGATCATAGAGGTCGATTCTGGTACGGGCGTCTCCGCGGGTGAGTACGTACTTGTACACGGTGGGCGAGGGAGAAGGTACTTCGCGGGAACCCGGCATCAGCCTTATCTCCAGGCCGATACCCGGCAGTCGGGCCGTCTCGCTGAAATCGAGTTCGACCTCCGCGGGCGCGGCGACGGAAACCGCCGCGAAAAAGGCCGTCAAAAAAGCGGCTGGGATGTTATATAATTTATTGGCCGAAGGCCTCATCAAACACCCGGTCGGACCTGGGGAAATCAAGGCTCTTTACGAATTCACATGCCTCGGCGGCTCCGAATTCCCTGTCCATTGCCGCGTCTTCCCACTCGACGGAAAGCGGGCCCCGGTAATTCAGGGTATTGAGAGTTCTTATGATCTCCTCGAAATCCACGTTTCCCCTTCCCGGCGTCCGGAAGTCCCATCCTCTTCCCGGCATGCCGAAATCCAGGTGGGAAGCAAGGATGCCGGATTCGCCGTTCAGGGTAAGCGCGGCGTCCTTCATGTGAACGTGATAGATCTTTTTGGGAAACGCCTTCAGGAACATAACCGGATCCATCATCTGCCAGTACAGATGGCTCGGATCGAAATTAAAACCGAACGCCTTCCTCTTGTTTACCGCCTTGAGCGCGCGTCGCGCGGTTATAATGTCAAACGCTATTTCCGTGGGATGAACTTCCAGCGCAAATTTAACCCGGCATTCGTCAAACACGTCCAGAATCGGATTCCACAATTTCGCGAAGGTTTGAAAACCTTTTTCTATAGTCTCTTCGCTCACAGGCGGAAAACCGTAAAGCATGTGCCATACGGGCGAACCGGTGAAACCGTTTACGACTTTGACTCCGATATTTGCGGCGGCCTTCGCGGTATCCTTCATTTCCTTTACTGCCCACTTGCGTTTGGCGTCCGGGTCTCCCTTGCAGGAAGCCGGCGCGAAAGCGTCGGAACGTTCGTCTTCGTTGGGATCGCAGACAAGCTGTCCGGCAAGATGGCTGCTTATGGCGTAGAGCTTCAGGCCGTGGTCGGCCAGGATCTCTTTTCTTGATTTCGCGTACTTTTTATCCTTCGCGGCCCTGCCTGCGTCAACATGATCGCCCCAGCAAGCGAGTTCAAGGCCGTCATAGCCCCATCCCGCGGCTCTTCCGGCCAGTTCTTCGAGGGGAATATCGGCGAATTGCCCGGTGAAAAGAGTTACCGGTCTTGTCATCTGCATCCTCCAGTTTTTTCAGTTTAGCAATTGCACCATGCCTGCGAGCTGAAACCGGCGCGACCGCCGTTTCTTTGCCTCCAACAAAGTACAAGGAACAAAAGCACTTATTGCTTTTACTTCTACAGTTTAACCCATTTCTCCTTTGACTTGGAGCTCTTTACTACCGCTTCAAGAAAAGCGATACCGCGTACGCCGTCGGCTACGGTCGGATAGTCGTATTTGCTGTCTTCGACTTCTTTCCCGGACAGGGCTTTTTCGAGGGCGTCCGCGAACGCGGTGTAAATGTTGGCGCCAGGAATGTTACTCGATTTGTATACGGGGATGAAACGACAGAAATGAAAATTAAAAAATACATGTGACCGGGAAACGTGAACTGGATGCATTTACAGGAGGGAAACATCCGGCAGGATTTATAAAGCTTATGATAAGAAGAGAAAAACATTTCAGAAAAAAGGATGTTGTAGTAGATTAAGGTTAACAATAAAATATTTGAACATGGATTATGATGTATTGATTATCGGAAGCGGACCCGGAGGTTACGTAACAGCCATAAGAGCTGCCCAACTGGGATTAAAAGTTGCTGTCATTGAAAAAGAAAAATTAGGCGGTATTTGCCTGAACTGGGGATGTATCCCTGCGAAAGCGCTT
>JAWODU010000115.1:0-50049 GCA_046483125.1 Kiritimatiellia bacterium | reverse complement strand
GGGTGTAAACGAAGAAAGTGGGTAGACAGTCCTAAGCTGCGGCCTTGAGTTCCATCAATTGGCACTGTCGGCGGTGAATCCAGTAGTTGTCATAGGTTTTGCTGATAATGGAGCATCGGATATTGAGGATGTTCTGTGCGCCATAGATTCTCCAGAACATGCCGGATTGTTTTGTTCTTTTGCCGACAACCGCCTTGCAGCCTGCCTCAACGACCCCTGAGCCAATGAAATATCCTTGCTTTCTGAATGTGGCGTACATCATTCGCTGTGCGTTTCGTTTGAAGTACCCGATCTCACAAGAGGCCGTTTTGCGTCGGGGACCATGATGTGGAAGTGCCTTCTTTGCTTCGGCAACCAGCTTGAACACATTGTCGTTCTCCAGCCATTTTGTCCACTTCTTCACCTGGCTGGATGCTTTAGCTCCATTATTTGGGAAAAGCGCTGAAGCCAGTACAGTCAGGTGCTCACAAGCATGATAGAAGTCAAGAATCTGTGTGGCGTTTGGAAAGTTGATCCGCGCCAGATTCCATATCCAGCGAGCTCCGTCGCCGAGAACGGATACGCGTCGAGCACAAGCCAGGCCACGTAAACGGGCCTCTTGGCGAATCAATGCCCCGAACTCTTTGGCCTCCTCGAAGCTGGCAACATACGTCGTGGAATCCGGGTCTCTGATTGGGTAGCCCTCATCATCAAACTTCAGAGAGGTAAAGACACTGCCAAGCTTAACTTCCCGACCCTTGGAGGTTCCGTCGGGCTGCTTTCCTTTTCGATTCTGGGTTTCCACTTTTCGCATGGGCACGCCGGTACCGTCATAGGAGACATACAGAGTTGGGGCCGCTCCACAGCGCGTTTCCTCACGATCATGACTCCATGTTTCAATATCCGGGCCGATCTGCTGAACCATCTTTCTGATCTGCGAGGAGGGAACACTTACGCCAGCATAGATCCTCAGTGTCTCTTCAGCTTCATCATAAGCCCCGTCGGTGCCTGCGGCTCTACACATCATCTTGGCCAGTCCCGGTGTATAGCTATCAGTCAGACCAAGAACCTTGTCCATTGCAAACATCCGACCAGCAGCGGTTTGATAGTAGCCACGGGAAAGCTCAAAGGAACCAAGCAGGCTTTGGACCCGTTTCGTCCGCTTCTCGTGAAGCGTACCGACTGGAGCATGGTTTCCAAGTGCATTGGGCTGATTGAGAAGTCCCTCAAGAATACGGCAGCCGTCCTTCAGCAATGCTTCACGCAGTCCGCACTCAAGAGTTGCCATATCCCATGTGTTGCTCTCCTCAAATTGCTGCTGCACCACCTCGACAAAAGCTTCCGTTTCTCCCAACAGTTCCGACATAATCATCTGGGCTTTTTTTTTGCGCCATCTCTCGATCTTTGCCGCGTCATCCCGATGGTGATTTCGGAGTATTCTTTCGTGAGTTCCTCGAATCGATGATAACCGTCTACAGCCTTGCGGAGCCGCTCCACTTCTCCCGTCGGCACCCTACGACTCACATTACGGCCATCTTCCCATCGTTGGTATTTGTAATACGGCCCAAGGCGGATCTTCTCACCGTCTTTGTGACGCTCTCTGTATTCCTCGCTTAGTCGCCCCTTCTCCATGCAGTCAATCTGAGCCATCTCCTTGAGTATCTGTCTGCGACGTTTCTGCTGATCCATACGTGCCTCCTTTGTTGTGCAACCATCCTGCCACATGATAATGTCTAGCATCTAGACATTATCATGGATAAAAAAAGGTCGCAACCAGTATTTTGAGTCAATTCGATGCATCACCCACTTTCTTCGTTTACACCCACCTTATTTCTTGTACGTAAAGCGCGTATCTGGTAGTTGTATTTATGAGCGTACCTGTGGCTCAATTGGATAGAGCATCTGACTACGGATCAGAAGGTTGGAGGTTCGAGTCCTCCCAGGTACGCCATTTCTTATCCTTGTCGCGATCATCGTCGGATCGATCGAGACAAGGATGGTATTGCCACACCTGCTCTTGTTTCGGCAGATATATGTCATTCTACCAGCAATGCACCAAACCACGCAGGTTACGGCTGGCGGCCAGCGCCTTTTCGGCCCGTTCCCTGTTGAAGCCCAACAGCTTGATCCCTCTATCGACTGTGTTCCGATAGATCGTTTCCATGTCGTTGAGATGCGGCTGACTCAGATTGATGGCGTATATCCGGTCCATACTGCATGTGCCGGCGATATAGTGACTGCCCCGCCCGCAGAAGTGTACCGCACCGCCACCCATCTCGATGAGCAGGCGTTGATCGTAGGGACGAATGAACTCCTCATACATCTCCCGTGAGAGGTTCATTCCGGAATCAGTCCTGATCATGATCTTGCCGGCGTGCATCATGCTCCAGTGTGTAGCCCATCTCTTGTCGTCATGCCCAACCACTCTATTCCATGCCTTCATGAAGTGGACATAGGTGTCTGTCAGAAGCTCCAAGACCCGGTGGACCAGATCCGGTCTGTCAAGCAGATCGAGAAAGATCTCACTGCCCCAGAGCATTTCACAAATGTCCATAGGCCCCTGCATATCGGGGTGATAGATGTGAACGTATCTTCCTATCTTCGGATACTGCGCCGCGACTTCGGCGAAACGTTTGCCGGCGGCGAGTACTGCCGCCCCCAGTCCGGACTCCATCGCAGGCATTCCATTCTGAATCAACTCCTGCATGGAATCCGCGCCTAGCGGTTTGGCGGTCTGAAGTGTGTTAAGTGATTCGTCCATAACGAACAACTTCGCCCCGAACAGCGTCGGCATGATGCCCGTGCCATAGTTGGCCCGGACCGTCATCAGGCCCCCGGACCCGTTGGCAAGCTGGGTAGAGCATACGCCGAATTGCTGCAGCACCATCGCGTCGATATCTTCCTGCGCGTGATTAGTGCTGACGTTCGGCCACTCGACCCCGGGAGGGTTTACCGCCGTCCGGCTCGGAGAGAAAATGTCCCCGCTGAAACGCCCTTCGGTGAAGGATTGCCATTCGGCCTCCAGCCGGTCCTCGGCTTCGGGATCAATCCGGCTCTCCAGATCATCGAGGTACTGCTCTATCATGGTGCTTCATCTGCCTAACTCTGGGACTCACACTATTTTTCATTCCGCGCGCGGAATGAAAAATAGTTGCGCAGTGCTTTGCTGGCCTCTCATTTCTTGCGATATACGTCTTTTCTGTCTTGGATTCTAAGAATCAACACATCTTTATCCATGATGACAAATATGACCCGATAATCATCAACTCGGAACTTGCGCAAGCCGGCGAATGGTCCGGTAAGAGCGGGGAAGCGCTCAGGATTGCGAACGAGTTCCGCATCGATCTTGTCAAGAATGCGTTCAGCGTTGTTCTTGCTGATACGTTTGAGGTCTTTCTCGACCGACTTCTTGAAAGCAATGTTATAGCCCAAGGGATTTCCTCATGTCTTTACCGGACAGCACGGGATCGGACTTGTCGCGAAGACGGTCTAGCGCAACCTGAAGATCTGCGAAATCGTCGAGATATGTTTCGACGGCTTTCTGGACCACGAATGAGCGCGACCGCTCGGTTTCTTGCGCAACCCGGCCGAGTTTCCTTGCAACGGCATTGGGCAAACGGACTGAGATTGCTGTGCTCATATTATTCCTCCATCATTATGTATTACAGCGTACACAATGATGACGGTGTAGTCAAGTGTATTCAGGAGGCCAGCGATTGTCAGCAATTATGATTATGGCATCAGACCCCCGCGACCTTGCCTGGCCGCGTAGTTCGTCCGTCAGCCGACGGACTACGGCGGACAGGCAAGCCGGCAGGGGCGGAAGCCAAAGTGAGAATTGCCGGTTTGAATGGGCTGAACAGTTTGTGCTTTCGGCTGAAAAACTGAAGGTTGACGTAAAGACCAGACGCGTTTACCGATCGAAACAGACAAAAGGCGGGCTGGCGGTTTGACAGTCCGGCAGCCGTCAACTAGTGTAATACAGATGATCGCGACCGCTATTCGTCGGATATTGAGCCTTGTTGTCGTGCTTTCCATGGGGTTTCTATGGGCGTGCGGTTCCGGTGAAGCGGAAAAGACACCGGCGCCTCCTGCCGAAGCGGCAAAAGAAACACCCGTGAAAGGGCCGGAAACGCAACCCGGGCCCTCCGCCGGGGCGTCTGGGGAAACCCGTTCCGTGAAGTCCGAGAATGAGACGCCCGTAACTGTCTCGGGAACGAATTCGGCCGAAAAAGCCGTTATAGCCGAATACGCACGTATTCGGGCCATGGCCGAGAGGGGCAATTTCAGGGACGCGCTCTTGAGGGCCCGGAAGCTCGCCTCAAATCATCCTGATTACCGGAGGAAGCTCGGGCTTTCGGTCTTGATTCACGAGATCGCCGAGTCGAGAAGCGCCGCTCATACACTGAAGCTGGCGGCGGACAAGCTTGACCGGTACGATAAGTACGAAAAGGCCGTGGCGCGAAGACAGTTCGAACAGGCCGGGGAATGCGGCATACTGGTACTGCGCCGCATCATCAGGGAAGAAGAAGATGCGAAGGCGCGTGCGGGCCTGGATTTTCTTTTTTCCATCGATCCGGCGGCTTGCGGAACGGCGTGCGCGGAACGATTGCGCTTAAAGCCCGATTCCGAACTGCGCGGGGAATGCCTGCGGACAGTCGGCGAATACGCGGAAAACCTGGCGCCCCGGGCCCGGGTGGATCTTTACCACGCCGCCGTCGAACAGAAGGCCCTCGAAGACGGCCGTGAACTGCGCGCGCTTGCAGCGCGGGCGATGACCAACCGGCTTGACGCTTCGGCTCTGACGCAGATGGTCTGCCGCGCCGAGGCCCCGGCGGACGTCCGGGACGTGGAACTTCTGAGGTTCGTGGGCGCGCTCTATCAGCTTTCCTCGGGGCGGTCGGACAAGTCTTTCGCGGAGATGGCAAACGGGGATGTTCTGCTCAAACGGATTCGCCGTTCGGCGGAATCGGCGGCTGACGCGGACCGGGAAGAATTCGCTTCCGCGGGCAAGCAGGCGCTTCGGTTGCTTCGGCCGCCTGGCGATACGGATCCGGGCCGCGGCCTGGCGGGGCGGTGGACTTACGGGACTGAAAAATGGCCCTTTCTCGCCCGGGACGTTGAGAAGGAAATACAGGAGGGCGTCATATCCGAGCGGAGTGAGGGATCTTCAAGCGTTACGGAGGGCAGTTTCAGCTTCGCGATATGGCTTCGGCCTTCTTCGTTTCCCGACGGCGGTGAAGAACATCCTTTCTGGGGAGTGATGGCGAAGGACAACTGGGCAGTGGGGCTGATAATAGACAGGGAAGGATACGCGGTGTTTTACTTTTACCCCGAGTCTGGGAAAGCGGCAGTATGCAGGTCTCCCCGCCCGTTGATTAAAGACCGATGGCACCACGCCGCGATAGTTATGGACCGGGATGCCGGCCGTATGTCGCTTTTTATGGACGGAGCAAAAGCCGATTACACCGGACTTCCTTCCGGGGCGGAGCTGGCGAAGGAAGAGGACCTCTCGCGCCCGTTCCGCGTCCTGGGTCTGCCGCCGGGAAAAACGACCGGGTGCCGTTTCCAGGGCGAAACGGACGACCTGAGACTGTATAGGTGCGTTCTGAACGAAGAACAGGTCAGGGGTGTTCGCGGTTTCGGCTTTCTATGGGATTAGCCTTGATTATTCTTCGGCTTGGTGACCTATATTATTGAACGGCGGCAGGCCGTAAAACGGAAAGGTTCGTATTATGCCGAAAATTACCTTCATGGGGGCGGGCAGTACCGTATTCGCCAAAAACGTAATAGGCGACTGTATGTGCACGCCTTCACTGCGGGATTCACACTTTGCCCTGTATGACATAGACGCGGTAAGGCTTCGGGAATCCCGCACAATGCTCAGCAAACTCAACAGGAACATCAACGGAAACCGCGCCACAATCACCGCTCATCTCGGCGCAGGCAGACGGAGGACGGCTTTGCGGGGAGCCGATTACGTGATCAATGCGGTCCAGGTGGGCGGCTACGATCCGGCTACGATTATTGACTTCGAAGTTCCCGCGAAATTCGGGTTGAGACAGACGATCGGCGATACCCTGGGTATCGGAGGGATATTCAGGGCCCTGAGGAGTATTCCCGTGCTTCTGGATTTCGCGAAAGACATGGAGGCGGTCTGCCCCGACGCCGTCCTGCTCAACTATTCGAACCCCATGGCCATGCTCACGGGAGCCCTGCTCGGCGCGAGCGATATAAGGACAGTGGGACTCTGCCATTCTGTTCAGGGGTGTGCGGAACAGTTGCTGAAAAAGGTGGGTATGCTCAAGGGAGTAACGAAACTGCAATGGAAAATAGCGGGAATCAATCACCAGGGCTGGCTTCTTGAAATCACGGATGACGGGAAGGATCTGTACCCGGAGATAAAGAAGCGGGCGGCGAGGATGAACAGGGACGCTCTTAAGAAGGGCGGGAAAAAGCACAATGACATGGTGCGTTTCGAAATAATGAAGCGGTTCGGTTATTACGTAACGGAATCCTCGGAGCACAGCGCGGAATACATGCCTTACTGGATAAAGAGCAAATACCCCGGGCTGATCGGGAAGTACAACATTCCGCTGGACGAATACCCGAGGCGGTGCATAAGGCAGATTGAAGCCTGGAAGGAACGGCGCAAGGGCCTGGTCGGAAACAGCAGGATAACGCACAAGAGGACCCATGAGTACGCCAGCGGTATCCTGGAGGCAATGGAAACCGGCGTTGCTTTTACTCTCGGCGGAAACGTAATGAACACGGGGCTGATTGCCAACCTTCCGTCCAAAGCGTGCGTGGAAGTGCCTTGCGTGGCGGACCGGAACGGAGTTGAGCCGTTATACGTGGGAGATTTGCCCGAACAGTGCGCGGCTTTGAACCGTACAAATATCAACGTACAGTTGATGACCATAGAAGCGGCCCTTACCGGGAAAAAAGACGCCGTTTACCAGGCGGCTTTTCTAGACCCCCACACCTCGTCCGAGCTGTCCATGGACGATATGGTCAGGCTGTGCAACGCCATGATCAAGGCGCACGGCGACATACTGCCGAGATACAGGTAAGTCCGGCAGTGTGCGTCTCCTGTTCTCCCCAGGCCAATTTTCATCCGTGAAATCCGTTGTTGCTTCCCTCCGGCATCGCCGGCGGGAGCTGGAAGATGATGGCTGCGCCAGCCGAAGCAAGCAGGCCGGCCGGTTTGTAACCGGCCGGCCTGACGCGTAGGCTGGTAGCGGGGCCTGGATTCGAACCAGGGACCTTCAGGTTATGAGCCTGACGAGCTACCTGACTGCTCTACCCCGCATCAAATTAATTGCTTATGTAAGCTAATACCTCTTCAGGAAGATTGCAAGGGTAAATGCGGGGGAATTTGTGTTTCTAATGGCGCCTTTCATGTCCTATACTTCAGTGCATGAGTAAGCTGTTGGATCGAATAAGCGGACCCGACGACGTCAAGGCGTTGAAAGACGAGGAACTCTCCCTGCTGGCTGAGGAAGTACGTTGGCTCATAATCGAG
Organism: Kiritimatiellia bacterium; assembly: GCA_046483125.1. Classification (GTDB taxonomy): domain Bacteria; phylum Verrucomicrobiota; class Kiritimatiellia; order UBA8416; family JAWODU01; genus JAWODU01. The sequence goes on along the minus strand of JAWODU010000115.1, from coordinate 42,545 downwards.
ACAGTCGCAGAAAACGGAGGGCACCTGTCTCCGAATCTCGGCGTCGTGGAACTCACCATAGCCCTTCTGCGGATATTTGATCCTCCGGCGGATAAGCTTGTATGGGACGTGAGTCACCAGACGTACCCTTACAAAATACTGACCGGCAGGAAAGAGATGTTCGGTTCCCTGCGTCAGTACGGCGGCATTTCCGGTTTCTCGCGCCGTGCGGAGAGTCCCTATGATTGCTACGGGGCAGGGCATTCCGGGACGGCAGCCTCGGCGGCGCTGGGCATGGCGGTGGCGCGCGACCGGGAAGGGACGGACGAGAACGTTGTGGCGATTGTGGGGGACGGTTCCATTGGGTGCGGTATATCCCTGGAGGCGCTGAATAACGTTAGCGGCACGACACGGCGTCTTATCCTGATACTGAACGACAACGAAATGTCCATAGCGGCCAACGTCGGGGCTGTTTCGAAGTACCTGGGCAGTCTGCTCGCCAGCCCGCGTTACAACCGGTGGAAGAAGGCCGTTGAATCCGTCGCGACACGCATGAGAATGGGATGGCTTCGCTCCGCCTACTATCGCATCGAAGAGACGCTGAAGGGTCTGTTTCTGAGAAGCATGATATTTGAAGAACTGGGTCTGCGGTACGTGGGACCGGTGGACGGTCATGACATGAGAAGTCTGACAGACGCGCTGACGATAGCCCGCAACTCGGACAGGCCCATTCTCGTACACGTATCCACGCAGAAGGGGCGCGGGTACGCGTTTGCGGAAAAGGAGCCGGAAAAATGGCACTCGGCATCGCGCTTCGATATCGAATCGGGCGAACCGTCAGGCGCGCCGTCATTACCCGGTTATTCCTCTGTTTTCGGCCGCACGCTGGTGAAAATAGGCGAGAAGGACAACAGGGTTGTTGCTATCAGCGCCGCAATGACGCTTGGCACCGGCCTGTCGGATTTCGCGGAAAAGTTTCCCGGCAGGTTCTTTGACGTGGGCATTTCTGAAGAGCATGGAATGGTATTCGCGGCGGGCCTGGCGGCGGGGGGATTAAGGCCTGTGTTCGCGGTATATTCCACCTTTGTTCAGCGGGCGGTGGACTGCGTGATCCACGATGTCTGCCTCCAGGATCTTCCGGTAGTGATATGCCTTGACCGGGCCGGAGTGGTAGGCGGCGACGGTCCGACCCACCACGGTATATTCGACATAGCGCTGTTCCGCCCGGTTCCCGGGCTTACCATAATGCAGGGAAGGGACGAAAAAGAACTGGCTAACATGCTGTTCACGGCCGTGTCGCTCGGGAAACCCTGTGTCCTTCGTTATCCCAGGGGGCAGGTCACGGGAGTCGGCGGGCTTGATGATCTCCAAAAGCTTGAAATCGGCAAGGCGGAGATAGTGCGGGAGCCGGCTCGCGGAATGTCCCCGGACGGGGTTTCGGGCCGACGGGTATGGATATGGGCGCTCGGAGACATGGTGGCCCCTGCGACGGAAGCGGCGGACATACTTGAAAAAGACGGGGTAATAACCGGCGTGGTTAACGCGCGGTTTGTTCGTCCCCTGGATGCGGCGCTGTTGAGGGAACACGCCAGGAATTGCGAACTGATAGCTGTGCTTGAAAACGGCATCGTAACCGGAGGGTTTGGAACCGCGATGCAGGAAGAGGTTGAAGCGCGCGGGGGAGCCTGCAGGGTTTTGCGTCTCGGCTGGCCGGACAGTTTTGTTCCTCACGGCGACACTTCGGTTCTGAAGGAAAAGTTCGGTCTGACACCGGGGGGCATAGCGGGCACGATTGCCGGGGCGTTGAGGAAGTAACAGAAACGTGGCAGTGGACAGGACAACACGTAAAGAGAGGCTCGACGTGATTGCCGTTGAAAAGGGACTGGCCCGGAGCCGCGAGCAGGCCAGGCGGATGATAATGGCGGGAGACGTCACCGTTGACGGCGCCCTTGCCGATAAACCCGGGCACCGCTACCCGGTGGATTCGGTGGTGCTCGCGCGTGAAAAGCCGAAATATGTCGGAAGAGGCGGAATCAAGCTGGAAGCCGGTCTGAAGGCTTTTGCCCTGAACGTGGAAGGGCTGGTGTGTATTGACGTGGGTTCTTCAACGGGAGGATTTACCGATTGTCTCCTTCAGCACGGCGCTTCAAGGGTTTACGCTGTTGATGTGGGCCGCGGACAGCTCGAATGGAAACTGCGCACTGACGGGCGGGTGCGGGTGATGGAGGGTTTTAACGCGAGATACCTGAAAAAGAGCGATATCCCGGAGCCCGCTGACTTTGCGGTTGTCGATGTGTCTTTCATTTCATTGATCAAAATACTGCCGGCTGTTATACAGGTGCTCGGCAGGGGCGGTGATATGATATCCCTCATAAAGCCGCAGTTTGAGGCCGGCAGGGCCGAAGTGGGGAAGGGCGGGGTCGTCAGGAACCGGGAAACGCGGCTCAAAACGGTTGAAAAAGTCCGCGGAGGAATGTCAGGAGAGCCTCGGCTGAGATGGCTGGGTATGGAGGAGTCGCCAATCAGGGGGCCGGCGGGCAACGTGGAGTACCTTGCGCACTGGCGGGTGCTGGAATTGGAGCAGACGGAGGCCGCGAAGATATGAAAACTTTGGCTGTCGTCGCCAATTGCGGAAAGGCGCGGTCGCGGGACGTACTTTCGAGACTGGCTGGAAAGGCGGGGGAACTGGGCCTGGAAGTGCTGGCTGAAGGTGAACCGGCTGAAATGCTGGGATGCCGTCTGGACTGCACACGGGCCGGGATCCTTGAGCGCGCCGACGCCGTCATAGCGCTCGGGGGCGACGGAACGGTCCTCCGTGCGGCCAGGGAACTTGGCGGAGCCGACATTCCGATCCTGGGCGTAAATATCGGGGGACTCGGCTTTCTGACAAGCGTTTCGGAGGCGGACCTGGACAGGGCCCTCCAGTGCCTGGCCGGCGACGACTTTTTCACGAGTGCGAGGAGCGTGGCCGATTGCTCCGTTTCGGGCGGAACCTGCGCGAAAGCCGAGTACCGTGCTCTTAACGAAATAGTCGTGGAAAGCGGAAACCAGCGGATCATTTCTCTGGACGTATCCGTGAATGCCGAACCGGTCACCTCCTATGTTTGTGACGGGCTGATAATATCCACGCCGACGGGGAGCACCGGCCATTCGCTTTCCGCCGGGGGGCCGATTCTGGCCCCGGAGGCGGCGGCTTTCGTTATCAGCCTGATATGTCCGCACACGCTCAGCTCGAGACCCCTGGTAGTTCCGGACAGCGGTGAGATATCGGTGAGATTGACCGACAGTTCCGGCGAGGCGGTGCTTTCGGCCGACGGACAGGTGAGCTGTACCCTGGAAATGGGCGCCGAAGTTACCGTCAAGCGAAGCCCGGCGGACGTAAGATTCATACATCTGCCCGGGTCAAGCTTCTATTCAGTACTGCGTCAGAAACTTCACTGGAGGGGCTCCAGCCTGGGGTAGCGGCTGGCAAAACTTTTCTCAGAACCCGAACGGGTTGTCTTCTTCCGTGTCTTCCTTGTCGTAAATATTGAATTCCAGGCTGTCGAAGGCGGCTGTTGGCACGGTTATATTTCCAAAGTTCTCGCTTTCGCCGTATATGCGTCCTTCTTCAAGCCTGGCCAGGCGCATTGTGATCCTGCCGCCCTCCCGGAACCGGGCCATGATGTCCCCCTTGTTGCGCCGCGCCCGCTGAGCGTTTTTCTCCGACATGTAAATCGTGGCAATCCGTTGAACCGGAATTGTCAGTGCCGCGTAGGAAGTCTTGAATACGGCTTTGTTATCGCTGATTGTCTGAAGTTCTCCGGATACCTTGTCGCCGTTGACAAAGCGGACAAGGTCTTCTTCATGTTCTGTCGGTCCCGAGGACGGCTCGGGAAGCTTGCCGTCCCACTTTGTTACCTTGATGTTGCTTATCTTGAAGCCGCCGTTACTCTGCGGCTGGAAGAGAATACCGTTTCCCCGGCCGGCAAAGTCACCCTGGTCGGTCCACTGTTTCATCATGACACCGTCGATAAGAAGCGTCACACTCTTGTTTTCCTTGTCCACGAGAAGATTGAAAAGGGCCTTGTTTTTCTTCTGGTCCGAAAAAGATTGCACGCTGATATTCCCGATGTTGCGGGAACCGCTGTGAGAGGTATATCTGTACATGTAAACGGATGTTCCGCTCAGGCGGAGTGAGTAGCAGTTGCCGCTGTAGCTGTCCAGGTTGTCCGTGTAGAACGAGCAGTAAAAAGACGGATACGGTCCCCACCACGCGGCCTCGAATTCGATATCGGCCCTGTCCGGCAGGTCGGGGATGTTTCTGGCTATGGATGAGGACGAGAGGGCATAAAGGGCGCTGTCCTTGTACCGCCAGTTGTTCGCACCGCCGCGGCGCCCGATGGTCCATTCGGCGAGACCACGCGGACCTTCGTATACGATTATCGAAGATGACTGTCCGGGATTAATAGTACGGATCATGGGTCTCTTGATTGTCACGGTTCCGGCGTACCACGTGTCAAGGACAAGGCTGTCATTCCGCAGAGAAACAAGCTTGCCGCTGATGAGGTCCCCGTTAGTGAGTCTTATACTGCTGCCCTCGGTTTTGTTTCCGGCGTCTCCCGAGGCAAGGGCTATTTCGGAGATGCCGTCAAGACCGAACAGTATGGTTTCGGCCGCGTTCGGGCAGTGCCATTTCACGCCCGTGTTTTCGGGATCTATAGCCAGAAGACGGCCGTGGAGCCGGTCCCCGTTGAGAAAGGCAATAAGATCGGTTTTGCGGGCGCCCGTCGAAACGGGGTTAAGGCCGGCACCACCGGGGTTGTCCGGGTTTGCGTTTTCGGGCTCCATAAGCTCGACATTTTCTTCTATCACGCGGATCTGCGCCCGCGCTCCGGCCGGGCAGAACAAGAGAAGGAGCAGGCAGAAGATAAATGTAAAAGCCCGGCGGTTATTGAATCTGATTTTCCTGGTCATGGTGTTTCCCTCCGCATTGTTTGTCATGTTCTTTCAAAAGTCCTTTCGCGGTGAACCCATTATCTCTCGTAAATCGGCAGAAATCTATAATTAACCGCAAGAGAAAGCAGAGCCGCCGAGGTCGAAAACACGGTGCCGTGGTTCCCGTTCCAGGCGCCGTCGCTGTCCTGGGATCGCTTGAGGCGCTCTATAAGGCTTTTATTCCAGGCATTCCATCTCTTCATGTCGCCCTGGAAAAAGGCCTGCGCGGCGTAATAGGCGTAATAGTAAGCGTATGAACCGGACTCGAATCTTGTCTGCTGAAGGTTCAGCAGGGCCGACTTGAACTCCGGCGAGTCTTTTTTGCCCGCCAGGGCGAATACGAGCGCTCCTATGGCGGACCTGGCGGGACTGGAAGTGCCCGGGCCGGTATATCCGAAACCGCCGTTTCCGCTCTGACAGCGCTTGTAGAACTTGATTCCCGCCTTTATGGAGCTGTCGGGAACGGCGATGCCGGCATTGCGCGCCGCGAAGAGCGCCGCCATCTGCGCGCCGCTTACCGTGGTATCCGCGTCATGGCTCTCGGGCGAATACCGCCAGCCTCCGTTTCTGTTTTGGGATTGGGAAGTGATAATAAGTCCTACGGCTTTTTTCAGGGCCGGTCCCAGGCGGCGGTCGTCCGCCATCCCGTAAGCTTCTGCCAGCGCCAGAGTCGCGAAACCGTGATTGTACATTGACGGCCCGATATAGCCGTTGCCGTCGTTCGCGGAACTCAGAATAAAATCCAGTCCCTTCCGTACAGTGCCGGCATATGGGCCGTAGTCAGGATCATCGCCATGCGCCAGAAATGCAAGGACGGCCAGGGCGGTTACTCCCGGTTCAGAGCCGTGGCTTCCGCTCCAACAGCCTGACGGCGTCTGGGAAGACGCGAGAAAGTTCAGGCCCCCGGCGTACATGGCTTCGATTTCATCCGGGATGGGATCGCCATGGTATGTTCTCAAACCGCGGGCTTCGGCGCCGGGTCCCGCCGGCAGAAATATAACAGCGAAGAGTATCAACGGCGCCGCGCGGAGCGCCAGGCTGTTTCCGCGGCGGATCAGGTTGTTTGTCTTCCCGGCAGTCACCTGGCTTCTCCCTCGGTCTCGGTTTTACGAAAATAAGCTTCAAGCATGTCTCTGTATTCACGGGGCCAGTTCCCGGTCGACCGGCCGCCCGTCTTATCCACGTCCCGCGGCTCCAGGCTGTCGCTTCCGGAATCTCCGCCCCCTGTTTCATTGGGCCGCGACGTGTCGCCTCCCGCCGTACTGCCGCCGCCGCCCGCCCCCGGCGCCCCCGTCATGCCCTGCATGCCCAGGGCCTGCATAAGCATGGCCAACTGCATGCCGGCGGCGCTCTGTTGAGAGCACGACTTAATCGAGTTTGAAAGAAGCTCTATGATTTCAGTTTCTATGGCTATGGTCCTCTGATCGGTCTGAGGTTTTCTGAGGGAGATGCCGGCGTTCATCATCTCGCCGGCAACCTTCTGCACGAGCATGCGAAGACTGGCGCTGCGCACTTTTCGGCCCAGGGGACGGACGTCACGGGCCAGTTCATATTGCCTGTCGGAAAGCTGTTTCGCTTCTCTTTCATAGGAGCCGGTGGATCGCGCAGATTGATCGAGAAGCCGGGTGTTTCTGCGAATGTCTTCCTCCGCGCGTCTGGCTCTCATCAGGGAAATCAGCAGTTCCATGTCGGCTTCGGTAAGCGGCTCTCCTTCCGTTTCACGGCCGCATGATTCGGCCGCTTCATTGAGTGCGCCGGCCCATTCTTCCAGTTGTTCGGCCCAGCGACGGGCGTCTTCTATGGATTTGACGACCAGGTTGCTTTTTATGGCTTCACCCAGTTTGCCGAGTTCGCGGACGGCTTCGGCTTCCCTTATCTTTTCGCACAGGGTGTTATAGCGCTCGATCCTTGTCCTGGTGTAAAACCCGGCAAGGTCGTCCCGGACGTATTTAACTTCGACGCGGATGTTGTCCTGGCCGGCGGCCTCCGCGTCGAGTCCGGCGCGCGCTTCGGAAGTCAGAGAGTCCCTTGGCAGTCCGATGATCCGGGGCAACTGTTCTTCCAGGGAGGCGGCCACGCCTTTTTCGGCTTTTGCCGCCATGAGTAAACGGTTCGCGAAACTTCTCGCAATCATGTTCTCGACGGAGTTGTTTATGCGCGTTTCAGTGTTGCGCATTTTGCGAAGGGCGCTTTTTTCCAGGGAGATCGCATCCCGGAGCTCCGAACGCCTTTCATCCCCCCGGGCACCGCGCGCCCGGCTTAGAGAGGACGCCGCCTCGCGCATGTCTGTCCGGGCGGTGTCGCGCAGGCTTTTCATGTGTTGAGCCCATCTGCGGAGAGTATCCTCTTCAATGTCGGGGTTCTTTAACGCTTCTCTGAGCACCTTTTCACCATCTGATGCGAGATCCGAAAGTCTTTCGGAGTTGTCCGTTTCCCTTTCAGCGCTGCGGCGAAGATCGGAGCCGGTCTTTTCGGTGGCGAGTTCCTCGGGGCTCCGCTCCGACATATCGGCATTTCGTGAAATCTGGTTTTCTTCGGACCTGGCTATGTCTTCCAGAACGGCCTGTACTCTTTCCATGCGCCGGCGAACAAGGTCCGCGTGTTCGGCGCGGCTGAGAATGTAAATGCGGCGGGTAAGTGAAGCGGAAGGTTTTCTGCCGGGATAGTAATCCACGGCGTAAGCCGCGAGGCTCACTGCCGAACCTTCGGGGATGCCTTCGGCGAGGGGCGAAAAAGTGTAACTGCCGCTGAGCCTGTTCGTCACCGGACTGCCGGAGGCGATCAGTCGGCCGCCGTCAAGGCGCGGTTCTTCTCCGTTCTCTGCCTCGCTGTTCCATTCAATCCAGAGCATCTTAACCCCGAAATCATCTTCTGTGCGCACTTCGAAATCAAGTATCTCGTGCCGCAGTATGGCGACTGCGCGGGCGATTCCGGAGCATTCGACGAAAGGCGGTTCGTCCACGGTTGATTCGACGTTCAAGACGTAAGGTTCCCGCGGCGCGAGCCCGTACAGGTCCGTCCAGGAAAGCGAGCATTTGCCGAGGGCTTCGGGTGAAAGCACCGGGGAAGTGAAAGTCTCCCCGTCGGTATCAAGAGGGTATCGGGAGGACGGCCGGGAAGAGGAGGATTCGGAATCGGATGGAAACACCGTCAGTTCCGCGGAACTGAGAGTTCTGGCGGTTTTCCCGCTGATCGTGATACGGGAACCCTCGATGAAGCCGGCGGACGACCCCAGGAGATCCACAGTCCGCGGACGTCTTTCCAGATAAGCCGGCATTTCCACCCGCGCCGTCAGTTCCGTCAGGCCGGGTCTGAACATCGGTATCACCGTTACCTCGCGTCTCAGGTCGCCGACCGCGACAAACGCCGTTCCCGGTTCCACCTGGCCGGGAACGCGGAATGTCGCCGTTTTATTTGTAACCGCCGCGGTAATGACGGGCTGATTCTCGAACCTGCACGACGCGGAGCCAGGCCGCCATCTGGAATCCGGTTTAAGCGTGAACGAAATTTCGAAAGGCTCGCCGCGGGGAACGATTATCTTCGAGGGCATATCGTGTATTCTGACGAAAGTGAAGCGGTTGACGTCGGCCAGCGGCGTTCCCCAGCGGAGCAGGGCGTTGTAACCTGCGGAGGGCCAGAACAGGAAAGGTGTAAGGGCAAGCAGGAGAATAGCCGCGAAAACGGTCCCGTAAACGCGTCGCCGGCGCTCCGGTACGGCGTCTTCAAACCGGCAGCGGGCGGCTTCGCCGGAAACCTGCCTGATTGCCGCTCGGCAGAGAGCGGGTGACAGGTTGGAGGCGGGTTCCTTCTGTTCGGCCAGTTCAACCGCGCCGAGCAGTCTGTCGCCGAGTCTGCTGTGCTTCTTCTGCACGAGCTTTGCCAACTGTCTCCTGTCTCTCCTGTTCCAGAGCCAGTGATACAGCCACCATGCGCAGAACGCGGCGGCTATGAACGTTCCAGCGGCAAAGAGGGGGAGTCTTAGCCACAAGGGGGTGTCCCATAGACGGTCGGAAATGAAGAGAAGCGTGTAGGCGGCGAACAGACCGGAGAGAGCGCCGGATACGGCAATTGCGGCTTCAGCCAGACGGAGCCGCCGCTCAAAGCCGCGGAAGCGGCTTTTGAGCGATTCAGATAATTCTATTTCAGACTGCTTCAATGCTGTTGTACCTTCTTGATTTTCGTGACCCGTATGTTGTTGCGCGGGTTATTTAGCGCGTCTCCCGCCGGGAGGCGTCAGGAGACGCGCGGCGAGAATGAGCGCAACGACATACGGATAACGAAAACACCTCCAGTTCAGAATATCTTTACTGACTTTATCAACCGTTACAAAAGGCCAATCAGCTTTCTTGTTACCCAGTAGGCGGACAGGAGCGCGATAATCAAGCCCGCCCACAGCGGATTACACCACAATCTGACCCTTTCCTCAAGATATTCGGGTTCGGGGAGCAATTTAATCTTTTCCACGATTTCAGACAGATTGCCGGTGCCTCCGTAACCGCCGCGGGTCAGTGAAGCAATTTCGCGCATAACGTCGGATCGCGCCGGCCTGCCGATTTTTTCTATGGATTCCCTGCGCACGCGGATTTCCGAAGATACTTTGCGTTGGGCCTCGGGGCAGGTGACAGTCACGGTGCAGGCGCCGGGCCGTACGGGCGTGAAACTGCCTGTAAAAACACCCCACCCCCCCGGTTCGGCGTTCATCTCTATTATTTCTCCGGTACCTTCTTCGGGAGCTATCGACGCCTTTACGGTGCCTTCTTTCAGTGGATATCCCGATTCGTCCAGCACGGTGGCGTGCAGGAATACCCTGTTCCCGATCCCCGGTGTTTCGGGTGAATGGAAGAAGCGGATACCTTTATCGTGCGCGAGATGTCTCTGGTGGGCCATCCACCGAACCACCTGCGACCAGAACCTGTAATGGTATGTATCCTCCACGCCCCGCCGCCAGCGCCAGGCGCTGTCGGTACCCATGAACAGGGTTTTCCCGTTTCCGCATATTTTTGTGACAAGGATTGGGATTCTGCCGTGCCTGTTGCGGGCGGTGGAGTGAACTGCCAGCACCTCTGAGCCGGGCCTGGCTTTTATCGCCGGAGCGTACCAGTAAAACCCCGGAAGACCGTTCCACAGGGCCTCGTTCACGGCGGGACTGCCGGCCAGCATGGTGAGAATATGTTCCCGTCCCCGCGTGGTAAGCGCCGCCCTCGATTCTATGCGGAATCCGTAACCTTCCGGCTTTGCCGGGTCCAGTTTTACGGGAAGCAGGCCCGACAACGGTGAAGTCTGCAGGGACAACTGGTGCCCGCCGCGGCCGGGGAGGAAAACGAGGCCGCTTCCCTGCTGTTCGACAAGTCCCTTCAGGAGGACGGCCTGCTTTTCCGTCAGCATGTCCCCGCCGATACCGATATCTCCCAGGAATACCACGTCATAGGGCGACAGCCGGTCGCGTGAATCGGGGAAGGAGGATATGTAATTTTTCCCCTCCCCTGGTTCCATCCCGGCATGCGTGAGAAAGCACTTAACGTCCACTCCCGGGTCCCTGGAGAGGGCATTGTGCAGAAAACGGTATTCCCATCTCGGCACCGATTCCGCCAGAAGGACTTTAAGCATTTCTCTTCTCAGCGATATCGAGAATTCCTTTACGTTGTTGTTTTCGAATACCTCATCCCTGTGGACAGGCAGTCTCAGGGAATACCGGAAATCTCCTTCGCGCCCGGGTTTCAGAAGCACGAAATCCTGAAAGCGGGACATTGCGGGCACACGAACCCGTTTAACGGTCTCACTGCCCGCTGGGCCGAGCAGTGAGACCGATGTATCGACATCATGGGGGAGGCGGCTCTGAATTACGAAGGGGATGGAAACGGATTCATCGGTCAGGCCGTAGGCGGGAGCTCGAACACTTTCGATTTCAAGGTCGGGCAGGTAACGGTCACTGCCGACGACAACGGCAAAAACCGGTACGCGTTTTGCGCGCAGGTCGCTGGCGGCCGTTACGGGAGACCTTCCCGATGTCCAGTCCCCATCCGAAAGCAGTATCACGGCCCTGAGATCGTTGTAACTTTCGGCCGCTTCCCGGAGGGCACGGTTTATATCGGTGCCGGTGGAGAGAGGGTCGGTCTCGGGGGAGGAGGGCTCCGAAAAGCGTTCCACGACTACCCGGTATCTCTCCAGCAGAGGCTCCCAGAAGCGTTCTTCGATTCTGGCGTCAAGCCATTCTCTGCGGCTCAGGGCTGCGGCACCCGCGCCGGTCACGTCTTCGGTCTGCATGCTGGCCGAAGAGTCTTCAAGGACGACGACAAGCGGCAGACGGGTTTCCTCCACGCGTTTTATGAATTCCGGTCTGAACAGCGTGAAGACAAGCAGGGCGATAATCAGCAGGCGGAGCATCTCGTTCAGGACGAATGCCTTTGAAGGCGAACGGGATCTCAGCGTCCGCGCAAAAAGCCAGAGGCCGGCCGGGAAGAATACCGTTGCGGCAACAACGTTGCCCCAGTAAACCGCAAAACTCCACTGTCCCGTTATCATGGTTTCTCCCAGCGTTCTTTTCTGTGTTTTCCTCGCGTAAACAGCAGGAGGGCCGATTCGGCCGCCAGGCAGAGCAGTGCCGCCCCCAGAAGATACGGCCACAGTTCGGTGTGAAGCCCCCGGGTCTTTTCTATGGTCTTGCCTCTGTAAAGCCGTACGTTTACCTCCCCGAAAAGAGAAACCGCCTCTTCTTCCTCCAGAATAGCCGGGTCATCTTCGTCGCGGGGGCGGTTGAGGGCGATAAGCCGCACGCCGTGGCGGTAAACGCCTGCTTCCCACCGCGGATCCGCGGCGGGGTTCGTTAGGCACTCCCATTCAGAGTATTGCCCCTCCGCAAGTGCCCTGCCGCACCTCAACGTTCTCGCGTTACTCAGGCGCCTGGCTCCGCGGGCGATGATTCTCTGTGTCATGGGCAGAAACACGGGACTGAGATGCAGATCCGACCATTCGGGAATCGGGAGGGTGGTGCAGGCGAAAACCGCCCCACTGCCGATATTCCGGCGCAGAAGAAAAGGCGCGCCGTCGGAATACCTGGCCAGCACGTGCCAGAAAGGGGAAGACGGTGCGGCCGTTTCGTCAACCCCGGCGTCTACGGCGACTGTTTCAACCGCGGCCCTTCTGTAGATCCGGATTTTGCCGAGGGGAAGGCTTTCACCTTCGGATGTGCTGGACAGGGGGCCGGAGCGTTCTTCCCAGAACACTACGCGGAACGGATCGGTTTCCGGTACTGTGTTTACATCAAGCCATGTCAGGCCGCAGAAAGACCGGTCCCCCGCGGGATCGGAAGGCGGCATGAGCAGGAGGGTGCCTCCTGCTTCAACAAAGGCGCACAGGGAGTCCGCGGTCTCCGCCGCCGGCGGCTTGCCCTGCCATGCCGCCGTGCTCGCTTTGCTCCAGTCCGTTTTCCCCGCTTCGGGGCGCGTGATGAGTTCGGAGGAGTGGCCGAAAGTTTCCGGGTCGGGCGCGGCGGCAATAGCGAGAAGCGCTCCGGTTTCCGCGCTTTCGGCGAACACCGCCGAGTGGGTCTCCACGGGGGCTCCATACACGAAGTAGCACGCGTTGTTGCGCAGATTGGCGTCCGGCGGCACCTCCATCATTCCCCAGCCGGGTTCATTCCCGCCGGGAGGTATTTCCAGCTTCGAGGTGCGGCGGGTCGAACGGCCCTGGATGCTGATTTCATTCTGCGAGCGGGCGCCGTCAAAGGTGGTTGTAACGGGAAACGACCTGCCGGGAGATTCGCTCGTGAAAAGCCCGGCCGTCACCTCAAGGTGAAGTGAATCCGGCAGACGTGTTTTCCGCGTGCGGATAAGCGATATGCCGGTGTCGGGGGGCGAAACGTCCCGCATCGCCAGCAGTCTTACCGTCACGTCCTGAGGGAGCCCTGCGATAAGCGGGGGTATCGCGCTCCACTGCCGGTTCCCGGGCTTCCAGTTGGTTTTCTGCAGGTCCGACGCGATCCATATTTCCGTGCGTCCGGTGCGGTTGTCCGTCATGTATTCGAAAGCGGTACGGATCATTGCCGGAATATCCGACGCGGTGTCGGTGGCCGAAGCCATGTTGAGATCACCGAGAACTTCGAGGCCGGCCAGTTCCTGCGGCCGGAGAAGCGCGTTTTCAATGAACACGAAACGGCTGGACCGCGCGCTTCCCTGCCCCGCTTCCGAGAATATTTCCAGGGCCTGGGCCCGCCTGCTTTTCTGAACCCGCGGATCGACCGTTTCCATGCTCGCGGAACGGTCCAGGAGAACAATAACGGTATCCGGCGGACCCGCCAGCAGGTTGCCGAGCCATCCGCCTGTCAGCGGCCGGCTCAAGGCGGCCACGATAAACAGAATGACCAGTGTCCGCAGAAGAAGGATAAGATACTGCCGGAGCCTGGCGTGCCTCGTGGAACTGCGGTTCGCGGACAGGAGAAACATGATGGCCGCCCATTTGACGGAACGGTACCTCAGCCGGTTCAGAAGATGTACCAGCACCGGAACGCCGGCGGCAAAAAGTCCCCACAGAAGAGATGGCTGAAGAAAGATCATGTAATACCGATCATACCTGATTTGTCCGTGCCGGGCGCCGCCGTGCCGGTTCTGTTAAATGTTCGCATGGCGTTGTAACGGAACCGGTGTTACGTCGGAGACTTACGTTTGAGTAGTCATCCTTCCTTTATAGCCCCTGTCTTCGGGAAGTCTTTTGACAGGATTTATAGGATTTGCAGGATCAAAGAGACCCTGAGATGCCGGGGATTATCCTGTTGATCCGCCGCGGCGGATTGATCCCGTCTAAATTCTCCCTGTGCCTTCACGTTCTTTAAAGCGTTCCTAGCCGGCGGATTTCTGTTCCTTCCGTGTTCTCTGCAGAAGGAATTCGGCGAGAACCTTTTCGTAATCGGAATCCGTCAATACCCTGTGATAGTCGACGGCGAATTCCTCACACCCTTTTTTGATACCCGCAAGATAAGCGTCAAGCTCGCGCCGGTAGCCGTCGCGCACAATCGAGGGGTCGGTAATCATTGCCGGGCCTCCTTCCATGTCCACAAAGCGGATCGGGCGGTCAAAACGGAAGTCTATCTCCTGCCTGTCCAGGAGATGAAACACGGCCAGGTCATGATTACGGAAGCGCATGTGCTGAAAAGAATCCATGAGAGCCGGCAACTCGGCGAAGAAATCCGAAAATACTATCACCATGCCCCTTTGTTTGAACTTTTCCGCCAGATCGTGAAGAGTTCCGATTATGCCTGTTTCGCCCGATGGGCGCGTTTCGGCGAGTGAATCGAATATGTTCTTCAGGTGGGACGGCGCATTGCGGGGAGGAATATCACGTACGGTTTTCTCGGCGAAGGAGAGAAGTCCGACTGCGTCGCCCTGATGCATCATGAGATACGCGAGAGTGGCCGCGGCGCGCCGCGCGTAGTCGAATTTCGTTTTGCCCCCGGCCCCGAAACTCATGGAGCCGCTTGCGTCCAGGACTATGTAGCATCTCAGGTTTGTATCGGCTTCGAATTCCTTTACGAAGAAGCGGTCGCTCCTGGCGTACACGTGCCAGTCCACATGCCTGGTATCGTCTCCGGGCACGTACTTGCGGTATTCGGCGAATTCCACGCTGGAGCCGCGGTGGGCACTGCGGTGCACGCCGGAAACGGTTCCGATCATGGGAATACGCGCGTTTACCGTTAACCTCGAAAGCCTGGCGAGAACCGAAGAGTCAAGAAATTCCCTGTCGCCGACGCGGGCCAACCGGTCATACCTCCTTCAGGTGATCAATCATACGGTCAATGACATCCAGGCTGTTGACGTTTTCGGATTCCGCGTGGAAGTTCACCAGAATGCGATGGGCGAGCACGGGCCTGGCCACGGCGTTCACGTCTTCAATCCGGGCGAGATAACTGCCGTGCAGAACCGCACGGGCCCTGGCTCCGAGCACCAGGTATTGAACGGCCCTGGGACCCGCGCCCCACATTACCCAGTTCCTGATCCACTGGGGGGCGCCCTCCGAGACGGGACGGGACATCCGCACGAGCTCCACGATATAATCGTAAACGTGTTCCGGCACGGGGACCCGTCTGACCACGTCCTGGTAGCCGAGTACGTCTTCCTTTCCTATTATGCTTTCGAGTTTCGGCGCGGCGCCGGCTGTTGTTTCCCTGGCTATCCTGGCTTCTTCGGCCTTTGATGGGTAGTCAACGTGGATCAGGAACATGAATCGGTCGAGCTGTGCTTCGGGAAGGGGGTATGTTCCCTCCTGTTCTATCGGGTTCTGAGTGGCCAGAACAAAGAACGGGCGATCGAGCTCGAACCTGTGCGATCCGGCGTTCACGCTGTATTCCTGCATGGCCTGCAGGAGAGCGGACTGGGTTTTTGGGGGAGTCCTGTTGATTTCGTCGGCCAGCAGGATATTGGCGAACAGCGGTCCCTTTATGAATTCAAACGCCCGACGCCCCGGTTCGGCCGTTTCCTGCAGGATATCGGTGCCCGTTATATCCGAAGGCATCAGGTCCGGTGTGAACTGGATCCTGCTGAACGCAAGTGACATCAGGTCGCTGAGGGAATGGACAAGAAGCGTCTTTGCCAGGCCCGGCACTCCCATCAGGAGCGCGTGCCCGCGGGCGAAGATGCAGACGAGGAGTTTTTCAATAACGTCGTCCTGGCCTATTATTACCCTGGCCAGTTCGGCGCGGATGGCTTCGAATGAAGAACGGAGCCTGTCTATGGCTTCAACGTCTTCCTCTCTCGGTGTTTCCGGGGTATCCGGTGAAGCGGTTTCTTCCGTGATTGCGTCTGTTCCGTCAGCCATGCGTTTGTCTCCTCTTATCCGTGTCCTAGGGTTCGTCCGACGATACCGCGACCAGATCGGCCAGTATCCGGAGAGCTTCGTTCAACACGAGATCGTTGCTGTTGTCTTTTGTCGCGTCTTCTACGTTGTCATCGATATCCTGCGCCAGTTCCCGGAGTTCCTTCCGGGCCTTTGCTTCTTCAAGCCTTTTGTCGAGAGCAAGCGGCAGTCTGTTTTCCTTCTGCACTTCCGAGAACCTCTGGAGGAGCTTCATATATGAAGAAAAGGCGGGATCGTTCCCGCGCCGCTCGCGTGAGTTTTCATCGAGCAGGGGAACAACGGCCTTCAGATCGCCCACGGGCAGAAAGCGCATGGGGCGAACCATTGTCCATTGCAGAGGGTTGGGAAGGTATTCCTCGCCTATTTCCATATAGTCGAAGCGTGAAGGAAGAACTATGTCCGGCGCAACCCCGTTGAGCTGGGTGGAACCGCCTGTGATACGGTAAAAGAGCGCGGTGGTTACCTTGATGCAGCCCAGCTTTCCGTCGTCGTTGAGTTCGACAACGGCCTGAACCGTGCCCTTGCCGTGCGTTTTGGAATCACCGACAATAAGGGCCCTGCCGTAATCCTGCAGGGCCGCCGCGAGAATTTCCGAGGCCGATGCGGTCAGGCGGTTTACGAGTACAACCAGCGGACCCGAAAAGGCCACGTAGGGATCAGTGTCGGGCAGGACCGTGGTGCGGTGGGCGGAACTTTTCCTTACCAGCACGGTTGGACCGCTTTCTATGAAAAGACCCGTCATGCGCACGGCTTCCAGAAGAGATCCTCCGCCGTTACTGCGAAGGTCCAGGAGGACGCCGTCGACTTTGTTCGAAACGGCTTCGCTCAGGATATCCCGGACGTCCGAGGAGGAACTGCGGGCGTTCCCGTCATCCGTGCGTCTTACGTCCCCGTAGAAAGCCGGCAGATCGATAGTCGCCAGTTTGCGCTCCTTTCCCTTGTAGTCCAATACGGTCGTAGTCTTTGACTTGGCGGCGCGCTGTTCGAGCTGTACCTCGTCGCGGATAAGGTCCACTTTCTTGACCGTGGCCCCGCTGGGGTCCGAAGCGGGAATGACGGTGAGCACCACCTTTGTTCCCTTTTCGCCGCGTATCAGGCGCACGGCCTTGTAAAGGGGCCAGTGCAGGATGCTTACCGGTTTGGCGTCACCCTGCGCTACCGCGATTATCCTGTCCCCGGGTTTCAGACGCCTGTCACGCTCATCCCGCGCCGCCGGTCCGCCGGGTATTATCCTCATGATTTCCGCCGCCCCGTCTTCGGACCTGAGGACCGCGCCTATTCCGACCAGGGACAGCTTCATCTCAATATCGAAGTTTTCAACCGCGGCAGGAGACATGTAGTCGCAGTGCGGGTCATAGGCCCTCGCGAAAGATGAAAAATACTGTTGCATGACCCACTCTGCGTCATAATCGCGGATCGTCGTGAGCAGTTCCTCGTACCTGCGGCTTATGGCGTCTTCCGGAGAGGAAGCGTCATCCTCTTGCGGCTCTTTTGCGTCTTCTGCCGGGGGCTCGTCGTTTCCGTCGATCTTTTCCGCGATTACTCTGCGCAGATACTGGTCCTTGATCAGTTTTCTCCACAGGTCATTCCAGTTTTCGCGGTCCGCCGCCCGCGGTTCATTCTCCCTGTTCCAGACGTACGATTCTTCCTTTTCGAAATCGAAACCCTTTTCAAGGATTTTGTCCACGTAGTCGCGGCGGTCGGCAATACGCTTTTTGTAAATGTCAAAGACGTCATAGGCGAAATCGAGCCTGCCGTCCTTGAGGGAGTCGTCAAGTAACGTCTGTTTTTCGCGGAACCGTTCAATGTCCGATTCCATAAAATAGATGCGGTTAGGATCGAGGGCCGAAAAATAGTTCTGCCAGGCGGTCAACGATAAGCTGTCCGAAATCGGCTTGTGGGTAATGTGGTGTTCGGGGAGACGGTCGGCGAGAAGGCGGGCTATTTCGCCGTAGTTTTCGCTCGCCTGGAGCGCGCAGTGAGCCGATAACGCGTGGAAGCCAATCCACAGGCCCAGTAACGCGCATTTTATCAGTCGAAGATTCATTGCGGTACATTCTCTCCTAAACAGGGCGAAAATCAAGGATGAAGAAAGCCGGAAAAGGGAAGGGATCGGCCACGGATGACACGAATGGGAGATTTACAGGAAGGACGGGAAGATCGGGAAGAAGCTGTGTCGTCTCAGGTATTGCCATTTGGGATAAGCGCTGGTAATCTTGCCTATGGCTGTTCAGGTACCTATGAACATCGAACAGCGGACACTGAAAATGGCAGAACTGGCCGACATAGCCGTTGCCGCCCTGGGAGTCGTCGGGGTGATTCTCGTGGTCGTGATGTGCCTTGCGGGTATCGTGCTTTCGGTGCTCGGCATTTCCGGCACATGGCTTGTTGCCGCGGCCGCGGTTACAGCGCTGGTCTTTCACGGCGGGGAGGGATTTCCCGGGCTGTGGACCATAGTCGCGTTTATTCTCGTGGCCGGGGCAGTGGAAGGCCTCGAGGCGCTGTCCGGGGCGCTGGGCGTAAGAAAACGCGGCGGCTCGGCGGCGGGCGCGCTGGCGGCGCTGGCCGGCGCCGTTATCGGCCTGTTGCTCGGCACGGCCCTTATTCCCGTACCGGTGCTCGGAAGCGTGGCCGGCATGGTGATATGCAGTTTCGGCTTAACCTTCGCCGTGGAGTGGTATCGTCTTAAGAAGTCCCGGCCCGCGGCCGGGATAGCCTTCGGCACCGTGGTGGCCAGATTTGCAGTGGCGCTGATGAAACTGGTGGTAACGCTCGCAATGACGGCTTTTCTTCTCGGCGGGATGGTTTTGCGCTGAGTCAGGCGTTCAAATACCGCGGGGCGAGTCGATTTCCAGGGAGAGAGTAGCCATGCACGTGGTGTAAAGCCTGCCGCCGGCCGAACTCCACGTGTCGTCCGGCTGCCAGGTCCCCGAAAGACTGCCGCTCTTTACCCTTCGTTCAATAAGGGGCGTCTTCAGATCCGCGAGAGAGTTTTCGAGAGAGTCGTCACTCCCGGCGGCGGCCGCCGCGACGAGAAAATACTGCCTGTAATAATCAAGCTGTTCATATTGCCGGGCGACGGCCCGCATAAGGGCGGATTTCGTCCGGGCGGCAAGGCGGTCCATATCGGCGATTTCCTTTCCGGCGCTGAACAGGCACAGAGCGCCCATGGCCGTAAGAGTTTCCGAGCCGTCGGGAAAGTCGCCGGCCTGCTGGTAGCCGAAACGGCCGCGTTCATCCATCGTGCCCGCCAGCCAGAAGAGCGCCTTGTTCAGGTGATTCCCGCCGTCGAGCTGTCCGGCCGCCTCGGCCTGAACGAGAGCCCTGATCTGCCAGGCGGTAACCGAAAGGTTCGCAGTTTCGGAAGGAGCCTTACGATAGCCCCAGCCGCCCGAGTCGAGCTGTTGGTTCCTGATAAAGGCAAGCGCCTGCCGGACGGGCGCTTCCAGCGATTTGTCGTCAAGACGCCTGCAGGCTTCGATAAGGGCCGAGGAGGCCATGCCCTGATTGTACATCATTCCGTCGAATTCCGGGCCGAAGCGCCCGGAAGCCGCCTGTTGATCGACAAGATACCGGCAGGCGGAACGGATGATTTTCCGGCCGGTTCCTTCAATGGTCTCATCGGGCCCGTTCAGAAACGCCAGAAGGGCCATTCCGGTAAGCGCGCAGGCGTATTGCCTTTTCCCTCCCCACTTCGAAGGGTCCCATCCGCCGTCGGGTTCCTGCACGCCGGCCAGCCACTGCAGGCTTTCGGCCACGGCGGCCGAGGACGCAACCGGGGAAACACTTTCTGTTTCCCGCCGCGACCGTGACCATATTAAAGCCGCACCCGCCATAAGAATGGCAAGGACGGCGGCGGCGGCAAGGGCAAAAGCCGGCCTCGGGAAGAACACAAGCGGGGACGGCGTTCTCCCGTCGTGCAGGCGGCGAAGGACGGCCGCGGAAAGATCTTCCTCGATCCGCGTTTCCGGGAGATCCAGGAGCCTGTCCTTTACAGTCGAGAAATCCTTTACAAGATTCCGGCATGAGGAACAGCGGTTCGTATGTTCCCTGAACGCCCGGATTTCGGCGCCCGAGAGTTCTCCGGAGACGTATTCAGCCGCCTTCGGCGCCATTTTACATTCGTTCGCGGGTTGGCTATTCATTGTTTCATCAATTCCTTGAGTTTCCGCAGACCGTTGAACATCCTGGACTTAACCGTGCCTATGGGCACCCCGAGGGCTGCAGCTATGTCCCTGTACCGGAGCCCCTGGTACATGTTCATCACGATGACCGAGCGCGTGTCTTCCGGCAGTTGAGCGAGAGTCTCCTCGATATCAATCCGGGCGCCCTCACGGCGCCGCGGTTTCTGTTCGTGCCTGATTTCGCTTTCCAGCGCAAGGTCTTCCATGGCCGTCTTCCGGCGCGCCTCCCTGCGGATATAATCTATCCGCACCTGCCTGGCCATGAGGTACAGAAAAGTCGTGAATTTGGCCTTTTTTCTGTATCGCTTCCGGTATTTAAACAGCCGGATAAACGTCTCCTGCGCCAGATCCTTTGCATTATCATAAACGCCCATCCGCATGAAAAAGTTCACCAGGGAATTCTGGTGCCTGCGTATCAGATCGGCAAAGGCCCCTTCTTCCCCCCGCCGCACCCGTTTCATAAGCTCGGCGTCGGGCGTAATATCCGTTTTCTTTTTGTCTTGCTGAGGGGTCATAGAGGTCTTGCCGGCCAAACCTGCAAAAGTCCGATTGTTTTACGCGTTGCGCAGAAGAGCCGGCAAACCATAGAGTAGCAGGTAGGCATGAATGGTCAAGATGGAGGAATCGCTCGCGGGAAAGGCGGTTGATACCGGAATGACGGATATGGAAAATCTGCCGGATATGGTGGTCAGTGACGGAAAAGGCAGGATTTACGATGTTCCCGGGCTTAAGATGACCGGAATGAACGGCAGGTCGATTCTTTTGCCCGGCACTGACGATCTTTCGCCGCTGCCTCCGGGAAGCGACCTTTTCGAACTGCCGGACAGGATACCGGTCGGTTATGATCCCGTCGAAGAGGAATACGTCGAGCTTGAGGAATACGGCGGGAAGAAGGTCATTGCCGTTGCGGCTTTCATGGCCCCGGCGTATGCACAGACGCACCGCGCTTCGTTTCGGACAAAGCCGCATGCGCCGGTTCTGCCGCTGTACAGCTATACGGCGGCGGGATGGCGCGACGGCGCCTTTTACACTGCCGGCATCCGTGTTGACGAGGACACGCGGCAGGACCCGGAAACTTTCAACGAGGAAGCCGTTGAAGCGGGAGCCGCGGATCTGCTCAGGAGACACCCGGGTAACCGCCTGGCGGAACACCTGGTCGGTAACTGCGTGCGCCGGTACCGGTGCCCGGCGGCAAGAAACCTTGCCCTGGGAAGATTCGAGGCGCCCCTTCCGACCAGTCCTTCGTGCAACGCGCGCTGTGTGGGGTGTCTTTCCCTGCAGGAGGAGAATGCTGCCCCGTGTGCGCAGGAGCGGATCAATTTCGTTCCCGGTGCCGGGGAGATTGCCGAGCTGGCGGTTGAGCACCTTGAAAACGCGCCGAGGTCCGTAGTGAGTTTCGGGCAGGGATGCGAGGGTGAGCCGCTGATGCAGTTCGAAGTACTGAAACGGTCAATAGAACTGATAAGAAAGAAAACCGGAAAGGGTACGGTAAACCTGAACACCAACGCCGGCGGGCCGGAGGAGATATCGGAGTTGTTCGACGCGGGGCTGGATTCCATCAGGGTAAGCGTTAACAGTTTCCGGGAGGAATACTACAATCGCTACTTCAGGCCCGTTTCTTACAAATTCGGCGACGTAATCGAGTCAATGACACGCGCTTCGGCGAAGGGCAGGTGGTGCTCGGTGAACTATTTCATGTTTGCCGGTTTTACCGACAGCGAAGCGGAACTGGAAGCCTTTTGCAGTGTAATGGAACGGACCGGGGCGGACTTTATACAGATGAGAAATCTGAACATCGATCCGGATGTGTATTTCGAAGTGCTTGGAGAAGAAGCTTTTGATTCGCCGGGTATTGGGATACGGGAATGGAAAGCGGCAGTGGCCGAAAGATTCCCGTCGCTTGGTTTCGGTTGCTTCAATCCTCCGAGAGAAGACTGGCCGGATAGAGCGTAAGCCGCGAGCGTTGAAATCTGTGCCTTGAAGCGAGAGCACGGTGTTTGTTTTCCTGATCCATATCTCGTTGCGCTCATTCTCGCCGCGTGTCGCCCGCCACGCGTCTCCTTCCGCCGCCCGGCGGGAGATGCGACAAATAACCCGCTTAACGAGACATGGATCACTAAAACATGGGTTACGATATAGGGGGTGTTGGAGAACGCCTGAGTGCGCGCTCATATCCCCTGTTGAAGAAGTCTGTTGAGGATGGGGCCCAACAGGATAAGAAATACCGCGGGGAATATGAAAACGACCAGAGGGAACAGCATCTTTACCGGCGCTTCGTTGGCGAGTTTCTCCGCGCGCTCAAACCGCCTCTGACGCATCTGGTCGGCCTGTATCCTCAGCATGGATGCTATGCTTACACCCAGTTCGTCCGCCTGGATCAGCGCGTTGACGGTCGATCGCAGTTCGGAGAGATCCACGCGGCCGGCAAGGTCGCGCAGTGCCTCGCGCCGGGTCTTGCCCAGCTGTATTTCACGTATCACGCGAATCAGCTCCTCGCCGAGCGGATCGACCTTTCTCCGCTCAACGCATCTCTGCATTGCCGTCATGAAGTCCAGCCCGGCTTCCACCGAGAGTGTCAGAAGATCGAGGACGAACGGAAGGGCACGCTGTATGTTCTTGTGTCTCGCCGTAAGGACCCTCTTGAGCCAGGAAGCGGGGTAGGTGACGGACAGAAGCAGTCCGAGGGCGTAAAGAAGGAGGCTGTACCTGTCCACGAATGAGCCGGGTGAAGTTGTTTCCAGTATCCATATAAGCGGACACCAGATGAGAAGACCCATCACCAGCGGGCATAAAACACGCAGGGCCAGATATTCCTCCGCGCCCAGCAACGCGTCGAAACCGGCCGCGGTAAGCCGGCGCCCGGCCCGGGTTCGGATCCGTTCGAATTCGGGTTTTTCGAAAAGCGGCGTGAAGTTGGGCGCAAGCGGCAACAGCATGCGGAACAGCATCGGAAGGGTGCGCTCCTGCCGTCGTCCGTCGGCAAGTGTAACGTACGTAATTTGCCGGGCCATAACTGCCAGGTACCATCCAAGCCCGCCCGCGAACAGCGCCCACATGAGGCCCATCCCGACAATGTACATTAATTCCACTGTGTTCATGTTTTCTCTGTTTCCTGCGTGTTCCCTTACGGTTGAGGATTACGGCGGCGACTACGATGAACGATTGACATACCCTGTCTCGCAGTCCGTAATCATCGCCGTAATCGTTTACCGTTCGCCGTTTTCATACATCTATCCGTATAATTTTTCTTATGACCATGGCCCCGCAGAAAATCAACACAACTACCGATGCCATTATTATGATGCCCAGCGCCGAGTGCATGAACGGTATCATCAGCTCGGGGTCCAGGATCAAAAGCGCCACGCCTATGACCGCGGGCATCGCCCCGACGACTATTCCCTGCATGCGGCCCTGGGCAGTGAGAGTCCTGATCCGGTTTTCGATTCTCATTCTTTCCCTGATGGTTGCCGATATCTTTTCAAAAATCTCGGTGAGGTTTCCACCCGTCTGCCGGGCAGTTTCTATTGCCTGCACCACCAGACTCAGGTCACTGCTCCCGACGCGTTCGTCCAGATTGTTCAGAGCCTCCGTAAAGCTTACTCCCACTCTGGTTTCCTGAAGGAAAAGACTGAATTCCTGGGCTATCGGATTTTCACCGTCTTTTGCCACGGATTCAACGGCCTGGGTAATGCTGAACCCGGCCTTGAGAGCGTTGCTCATGCCCATCAGTGTCTGCACAAGCTGATTGTTGAACTTGTCCAGGCGGCGTTTTCTGAGGAAAGCGAGCAGGAATCTCGGGGCTCTCAGCGCCAGGAGCGCCGCTATCGAGGCAAGTATGAGACCAAGCACGGCCCCGCGTATGGAAGTGAAACTGCCGGTCAGCAGGAATACGAGTATGAAAATTCCCGCGCAGGCCGCCCAGCCGGCTTCGGCTATTCTGCGGGGAGGAATAAAGAGAAATATATCTTCGAACTGGCGCGCGGTGTCTTCAGAGTAAGCGCCGGTGTAGGCGTCGGCTCCGGAGGAGGCGGTGCGCAGGAGAACATACGCTATCCCGGCAAAGGAAATTCCGAAGAGGAGGCCGATCCCCAGCATGAAAGTCATCGTTTATTCCTTCCATTGCTGAGGGTCGAACATCGCCCTGTGTATGGAAAGGCCGCGGGATTTCACTTCGTCTATGAAGGTTGGAACCGCTCCGGTGGGCTTGAAGGAGCCCTCGACCCTGCCTTCTTCGTCAATACCGGTCTGCGTATACGAGAATATGTCCTGCATCGTGATCTGCTGGCCTTCAAGGCCGACGACTTCGCTTATCGTGACAATCTTGCGCGTGCCGTCGCTGAACCTGGATTCGTGGGCTATAATATCTATCGCCGCGGCGATCTGTTCGCGGATAGCCCGGACCGGCAGTTCCATGCCGGACATCAGAACCATGGTTTCCAGGCGGGAAATGACGTCCCGGGGAGAGTTCGAGTGCACCGTGGTGAGCGATCCGTCATGACCCGTATTCATTGCCTGGAGCATGTCGAGCGCTTCGCCGCCGCGGCATTCGCCAACGACTATGCGGTCGGGGCGCATTCTGAGAGAATTTCTCACCAGGTCCCGGATGGTAACCGCTCCCTTGCCTTCTATGTTCGGTTGTTTGGCTTCCAGCGACACAACGTGCCTCTGCGTGAGGCGCAGTTCGGCCGCGTCTTCTATGGTGAGGATGCGGTCCGTGTCGGGGAGGTAATTGCTCAGAGCGTTGAGAAAGGTCGTCTTACCGGAGCCCGTTCCGCCCGAGACCACAATGTTTTTCCGGAGTTTGACGCATATATCCAGAAATTCGAGTATGGACTTCGTCACGGTCCCGAATCTTATGAGCTCCTCTTCCGTGAAAGGCTTCTCGGAGAATTTGCGGATAGTGAGACACGGCCCCACAAGCGAAAGAGGGTGAATGATGGCGTTCACCCTGGAGCCGTCCGGCAGGCGCGCGTCCACGTACGGCTGGCTTTCGTCGATCCTCCGGCCCAGCGGGGAGACAATCCTTTCGATTATGGCCAGAACCGAGGAGTTATTCATGAAAGCCTTGTCGGTCATCACCAGCTTCCCGTGCTTTTCCACGTATATCTGGGAATGGCCGTTTACCATTATTTCGGTCACTTCAGGATCGGCGAGAAATTCTTCCAGCGGCCCAAGGCCTACGGCTTCGTCATATATTTCCTTGATCAGCGAACCGGGCTGGAGACCCGGCGGCAGGCGGTTTTTGACTTCATTGACTATGTCGGTAATCGCTGACCTGGCCTTTTCGCGAAGCTCGTCCTGGTCGATTCGTGAAATGGCCGAGAGACGGCGTATGTCGAGCCTTTTGAGAAGTTCCCTGTGGATCTGGTTTTTGACCGCGGCGCGCTGTTCGAGTTCGGTCTCCGGCGGGGGAGGGGAAGGGCTTTTCGTTTCCGGCGGCGAAGGCTCCGGCCGCGGCGGAGGCTGCGGCGGCGAGGGTTCCTGCACGGGTTCGGCCGGGGGCGCCTCAGCGCTTTCAGGCGTCTTTATCACTATAGTAAACGGACCAATGCCCAGTTTCTGCCCGGACTTTATTTCGTTGCGGCCCGAGATCTTCGTGCCGTCTATCGTGGTACCGGCCGCCGCGTCCAGGTCTTCCACCCAGAAGGCGTCCGGCCTCAGGGTAAGCACTGCGTGCCGGGGATCAATATCCCCGTGGGAGAGCCTTATCTTACACCCTTCGTCACTGCCGACCGTATAGACTCCGTGTTCAACGTCGAAAACGCTGGACTCGCCGCCGGGACGCCGGATTTCGAGCTGAAGGGATTCGGTCATTGCCTACAGGTTTCTTTTGTGCCGTATGTACCGCTGACGGTGAAGATTGTACTCCTCGATCTTGTTCTGGAGATGCTCGAAGTTCACTATCGGGAGTTTAGGCTCGAAAGAATTGTCGCTGGGATTCCGCAACGCCAGCGTAAGACTGCCCTGTACCTGCTGGGCAAAAACCAGCAGTTCCGCTTCCCGGGGCGTTACCGAAACCGTTACCGTACCGCCCCCTCCCGAGAAACGCCTGCCGGGTCTCTGTTTGGCCAGGGTTTTGCCGACGGCCATAACGGTTACATCCTGGAGAACGGTGAGAGTCACGGTCTCCATTTCACCGCGGACTTCGCCGGAGGGAAAACCGAACGTTCCGAGAATGTCCACCCTGTCGCTGGGCCTCAGCATACCGCTCAACGCCGGGGCGCCTCCGACGGCAAGGGAAATCGCCCTCAGGCCCGGCTTGATCATGGGGGCCAGGGCCACCGCTCCTTCCGTGCCTCCCTTTATGTTGGACCAGTGTATCATTTCGCCCTCATCAAGGCGGAAAATGGTCTCGCGCCCCAGAAGCATGTCCGCTTCGCTTTCTCTGACTGTCTTTCCGAGAAGGGTCGCCTCCCTTTCCCGTACCGTCTTTACCCCGAGGTCGTCCGTGGTGATTACCGTGCCGCCGGGAAGATCATGAGAGGCCACTATCACGCGCAGGATTTTTTTCCCGTAGATCTTTTCCTTGGCCTCTTCTATTTCACCCCGCTTGTTCTCGAGGTACAGGGAGGAAAGAGCGAAGGCGAGAAGACCTATGGCTATTGAGATAATGGGTATGAGTTTCTGTTTCATGGGTCAGCTTCCTTTTATAAGCCTGCTTTGAGCGTAACGAGAACTGCCTATATTCGGCGTATTACCGCCCGATTTCAATAACCAATATTCCATGCCCCGCTCCTGATGCACAACAATTCACTCTCCGGCAAACAACAACGAACAAAGTACAGCCCCCTTTTTCACTCTCGGTGCCGTTTCCGTACAAGGGTGATACGGTTCTGGCCGGTGCGTTCGGCCGGCATGACGTGCACACAGGCTATTTCGTTTTCGCGCAGAAATACGGCCATTTCGGCTGAAGAACCTGAACCGTAAGGAGAGTGTAAAACCTCCACCCAGCCGGCTTCTTCAAGACGCGAGCGATAGAAAGACCGTATGTCGCCGGAGGACGCCGTTGTTTCCGATACGGCCATGCGCGTGCCGGTATCGCCGTTGGCCGCGCTGAAGACGGGCGAGCACCCGGGGTAGGGCGGCAGGGCTTGCGCGGACGGCCGCGGCGGCTTCAGGGACCTTTCGGCTTCGGACCGGCTCTGGTCGATCCTGAACACAAGCGTCCCGGCGCCGGGCCGCGTTTCCAGGGCAAGGAAACGGAGATACCGGTTGGAGTCCCGCGCCGCGCCCGCGGCCATGGACTGCGCACGGGAGGGCATGGTTCCACTGCCGAATATGCTGTTCAGTTGTCCGGCCACGGCCGGCAGGGAATCGGCGAAGTGGAAAACCGCCAGTTCGGCGGACGTACCGTTGAGCGTTATATCCGCGCTGTAAGCATGCCTGCCTCCCGCCGATTCCATGGCGCGTCTGCTTTCCTCCGCCGCGCCCCAGCGCATGAACACGCGGGCGTGCGCCGCTATACCCGCGGCCATAAGAAGAGCTGTGGCGGCGATAAAGCACCACCGCACCGCAACAACCCCTCTTTTCTTAACTGTATCCTTCACTTATCCCCCGTGATTTATTAACCCCGTGACAGGTAATCGGTGACCGGTGACCGGTGATCGGTAATCGGTAACCTGTAACCCTCTTCAGTATATCTCCCCCATCTTCGTCATCCAGACTTCCGACTCCACCTCAACGCTCGACGCTCTGTAGAGAAAGTGCCTCACGGCGGGCAAAAGGGGCACTTCCTCACTGCTGTAGCCCCTGACCAGACCGAAGTGGACCGAGGGGTTCGGGGAATATCTCATGCCCGGAAGGCTGTCGTCGGGGCTTCTCTCGATCAGCTTCCATTCGCTTTCGTTTTTTACGCTTCTTTCCACGATCCTGCTGTTGAATTCGGCGGGGGCGACACGTACAGGTTTGTCGTCGCGCGTGTGTCTTTTGCCGTCGGGTCCTTCTTCCCAGCCGCCTATGTAGTCCGGATCGCTGTAAAACAGTGATTCCCCGGCGAAAGATGAAATCGCCTTCCGACCGGCGTCACTGCGGGCCTGAACCATGCAGTCGGTGTGGGTTTTGCCCAGCCCGATGACCTGCAGGAGCCCGGCCGTCAGAACAAGGATCGCGATAAGGGCCGCCACCATTTCCACCATAGCCTGTCCCCCGCAGTCCCTCTTCCGCTTTCGGTTAAAAACTCTCACATGCTTTCTCCAATTTGTAACCTGTAACCTTTCCGCCTGAGGCGTACCCGCCTTTGCCCGGGAACCTCGCAACCCTGAACCTCCTAATGCGCTCTCCTTCTTCCTCCGCCCCTGTGTCCTCCTCCGCCGGGAGGCGGCACCGTGCAGAGGTGACTGTACTGCCGAAGCCAGTCTATCCCTTCCTGCCTGAAGGGATCGCTTTCCCATACTACAAGTTGGCGGCAGTACCGGCACGAGCGTTCCCGGGGGCCGTTTACAAGATACTCTTCCAGGTGTTCTTCCACGTGATCGCGCCATTCCAGGTCGTAAGCGCCCGCCGCCGGCGCCGAAGACGCGTCCACCGGTATGAGCCGGACATTGTGAAATGCGGGCAGTACAATATCGTATGCGTTGGGACGGTCGTCGTCGTTGAGGTATCCGAAAACCTTGGCGGCCGCCGTCCAGGTTATAGTATTGGTAACCTCTCCCCCGCCCGGGGCGGGCGTGAGCCGCGCCGCCTCAGCGTTGACCCTGACTGCAGAGTCGGCTCCCGCGTAGTCGTATTGGGGTTTGACCGGACCGGTAAGCGGCGCCGCGTCCGGTCCGCTCACCGCCATGGCATCCCACGCGCTCCACCGGCCGTTGTCGTAACAGTACCATGCCGCGGTTCCCGACATGCCGTTGGTATCGATTCCTTCCCCTAATCTTCTTTCCCCGGCAACCGAGGTCAGAAGGGAGGTCGAAACACCGAGAAACGACAGGGTCGTATAGTGCTTCGACAGTCCGAGGCCGAATATTTCGCTGTTGATGTACTGGCGGTGCGGAAGCTCCGGAAGAGGGAAATGCTCCCAGTAGGAATAGTCGTCGTAGTCCCGGAGGAGTTCGTAGGCGTTATGATAAAACCAGCACCAGCTCTTTCCGGCAATTGCGTCATAAAAGGCGGGGTTGAGCAGAATATGACTGCCCATTGCCCAGTCGGTGTAAAGCCTGGCGTTGTCGGGACCGGCGGCTACGCCGTCTCGCGCGATCACTTCCAGCATGGCGGAGTACTCCAGCCAGCATCCGGGATAGGGCTCCGGAAAGAGCATTTCGCCCGAGGGCGTGATTTGAGTGTACTCGTTCCTGACGGCTTCGGCGTGCTCCATGAGGCGTTCGGTAAAGCCATCGTTGACATATATGTGGTTGTTTTTTGCCGCCTGCTGGCAGGCCTGCATCGCTATCATCGGCCCGGTATAGCAGAGCCTCGCCTGGATGTTGCTGATGGATTCGACGGTTCCGGCGTTTCCGGAACTCAGGGCCAGGGCCTGCATTATATTCAGGTCGCCTATAAGATTGAGCGTAATGCCCTGCCACCTGGAGGCGGCAAGCGCTGCGGAATCACCCGCGTTCTGGCTTCTCGACTTGACGAAGAGGATCTTGTGAAGATCGAAATTCCAGAGCACAACAAAGGCAAGTATCGCCACCACCATGATCAGGAAAATCACGGTCTGGCCGCTTCGTCTTCTTATTCTGAAGGAGATACCGGAACCTGACATCTCTTCAGTTGCCGGCGCCTTCTTCGTCCATTTCCTTCAGGTAGTCGTGAGATGTCTGGGAAAGGGCCTGTTTCTTGTCGTCCGAATCGCCTCCCATTTCCTCAACTGCTCCGCCCAGTTTGGCTCGTATGGTGTCTCCGAACACGCCGAAGATGGCAATGGCCGCAATAGCTATAATCACCACGATGATTATGTACTCAACCATTGTCTGGCCGCTTTTGCTGTTTCCGGTTCTTTTCATGTATTCTCCTCCTCTATTCCAAAAATATTCTTCCTGCCCGCACGTTCCTCAAACCGTCCTCGGTCGTCCGCCCCTTAGGGATACTCCGAAGCGACCAGATCCAGGATCCGCCCGCTGTTTTCGCGGAAAGTGTACAGGAATACCGCCATAATCGCCACCGCCGCTATCAGCATACCCGCGGTTATGACGTATTCTATCATCGCCTGGCCGCCCCTCGGCCGTTTGAATCCCGGTATTTTACGCACACCCATTATTCTCATTACTGTACTGAATATTAGTTCCTTGACGCAAAATTGTAAAGGTGATAATTAATAAAGATGTGCTTACAGGTAGGCGTTTCCGCCCCGTTATGGCTGATAAAACTCCAGATTTCAGAACGATTGTAGCGGCGTATATTGTGTTTTCAATATGCGCCGTGTCCGCGTTGGCGCAGATTGTCATATGCCCCAAGTGCGGGTACGAGAACACTGCGGGGGCCGAAACGTGCCGTCATTGCGGGGCGGAACTGCCCGGCGCCGGGTCCTCGGGCGGCGGGCGCGACGCGGAGGCAGGCGTCCGGCCCTCCCGCGCTTTCCTGGATGTGGAAGTTGTCGAACGGGAAGCGCGTTCGGGTGTCAAGCACCTCAACTCCGGCGACGTTTATATGGCCCGGCTTCTGCTCAGAAACGCCACGGCTCTGAATATGCTGACTCCTGCGGGCGCTGGTGAAGACGTGGCGGGAGTAATGCTGAAGAAACTGCGGGAAAGCGAAATCAAGGCCGGCCTCCTGGGCAAGGAATCGCGCCTTTCTGGTTCCATGCTGGGTCGCGTGCGCGAGAACATGGCAAGGGCGGCGAAACGGTTCACCATGCTCCAGCGAAGCAAGAAATTCGTGCCGGTCGGGGGCGCATGGATTCCTTCGAATATCGAAAGGGACCTGTCCACGAGGCAGGCGGTACTGTTGAAGCGTTCCATCGCCGATTTCTGTTTCGCCTGCGGAGGCGTGGGTCGGGTTAAATGCCCGACGTGCGGCGGCAGGGGGACGGTCAAGTGTCCCAATCCCGAATGCCGTGAGGGGACGGTAAGGGTCGCGGTTCAGGGCCAGCTTACGAAGTCCAAGCTCATCAATACGCGGAAATGTCCCGTGTGTAATGGAACGGGTACTGTATCATGCGAAGAATGCAATGGCATCGGTACGATCCTGTGCGCAAAATGCAGGGGCACCGGGGAAAGGCCTTTGTGCGATAAGTGCGGGGGGCAGGGATATCTGAAGTGTCCAAAATGCAGCGGCACAGGTGTTGAGGATGGTGAAGTCTGCGAGGAATGCGGGGGCGAGGGCATCGTCGTGTGTACTTCGTGCAACGGGGACGGCCGGGAATGAGAAAATGAAGATAACCGGATTTGACATGCTGGAAAAGCTCGGGGAAGGCGGAATGGCGACCGTCTGGAAAGCCCGCCAGGTGTCCCTGGACAGGACCGTGGCCATAAAGTGCCTGTCGACCCAGTACTCAAGCGACGAAGCGGACGTGAAGAGGTTCCAGACCGAAGCCCAGTCCGCCGCGAAACTGAAGCATCCCGGTATAGTCCAGGTCTATGACGCCAGTTACGGGGACGGCGCTTATTACTTCATTATGGAGTACGTGGCCGGATACACCGTGGGTGACTGGATCAGGCGGAAAGGCGCCATTTCAGAGAAGGAAGCCCTTGTAGTCGCCGAATGCGTGGCGGACGCGCTGGGTTACGCATGGGAGAGAGAACATATCATACATTGCGACATCAAGCCCGATAACGTGATGATTGACGAGGACGGGACGGTAAAAGTGGCGGACCTGGGGCTTGCCCGCACAATAAGCGCTGTAGCCGGGGAGGCGACTACGGACGAGGTCATGGGCACACCGGCGTACATGTCGCCGGAGCAGGCGACGGGCTCAGCCGACATGGACTGCAGGGCGGATATCTATTCGCTGGGCGCGATGCTGTATTATTTGGTGACCGGGGAACTGCTTTTCAAGGAGCATTCCGAGGAGTCGTCCATGAAACTCCAGGTCAGCGGGACGGTGCAGGACCCGTTAAGGGTGAACCCTGAAGTCTCCAAGGCGATGCGGTGTCTGCTGGAAAAGATGCTGGCCAAGGACCGCGAAGACAGGCAGAAGGACTGGAACGAAGTATCCAAAGACTTCGCGAGGGTAAAGCGCGGTTTGTTCCCGCTGAAAAGACTGCCGCAGGGGGCGGCCAGTACAATTGAAAAAACGCGCGCGACTGGCAAAACCTCCTCGGCAGGACCGGTAGTGAGCCCGGTCGAGCAGAAAAAGGCGGACCTTCTGCCGCTGAAGGTCGCCTTGATAGCGCTTGGGGCAATCGTGCTGATTGCGGGCGTGGTGCTCCTGAGCAGAAAAGGGTCACAGCCCGTACGGGCCGGGCGCCCCGTTCAGTACAGGCCCCCGGTCACTCTTCCGCCCGACCCCCAGGTGGCGAAGGCCGAGAGAATGTACAACAGCGCCAAAGCGTGGGCGGCGGAGAACCCGCAGGAATATGACGAAGCCATACGGAGATACAGGGAGGTAATGGAGGAGACCTGGGGCACGGAGTACGCGGAAAAGGCCCGCGCCGAAATGAAGCGCCTGAGCAGGGAGAAGCGTGACGAGGTGATGGGTGTTCTAAAGGAACTCGAAAATCAGGTCTCCGCGTTTGTTGAAGCCGGGGATTTCGAGCGGGCCGTTGCGTTTTACCGGGAGTATTCAGGGCCGTTTGCCGAAGAGTCCGAACAGGAAAGAAGATCCGCCGCTTCCCGGTTGAGAATGAGGGCTGACAAACTCAGAAGAGAGGAAGAGGAAAGACAGCGCGTCGCCGAACAGAAATTTTCCTCTTTCATGACGTCTGTGGCCGCGGCCGTCCTGGAACGCGGCGTGGAAGCTGGCGCCGCAGAGACACGCGCCGCGATCAAGGACCCGGAAATGAAACCCGTAGCCGATACGGCCGCGGAAGTGCGCGACCTTCTGAGAAACTCCGCGTCGGTCAGCGACAGGATACTGGAATCATTCAAGAAGGATGCCGGCAGAAGCGTTACGGTGGAATTGAAGAGAGGCAAAAAACGGGTGGAAGTGCAAAAGGTCCTGGCCGGCAGGGTCTACGCCAGGCAGAAGATCGGAATAGGGAACGCCGTAAGCGAGATATCGTTCGGGGTTGATGACCTGTCGCTGAGAGAACGCCTCAAGAGAATGGAAACAATGGACGAGTCATGCGCGGCCCTGATGAAAGGACTGATGGCGTACTCCTCCGGCGCTTTCTCACACGCGAGACGGTACTTCGGCGGCATGAAGTCGCCCCTGGGCAAATACCTTGTTTCGTATATCGACGACAGGATGGCCGAGAGCATGGAGGAGGAAGCTGAAAAGGCCTTGAGATACCTGCTGGGCAGTGTGGGCATGAAAGTCGACGAATTCAACCCCGGCGAATGGGCCGGGAACATAAAACTGGCCGATTTCAGCCCCAAGGCGGCGGAGAGGTGCTCCACCGGAGCGGAGCGCTACAGGGAAATGTACGGAGGAACGCGTTTCGCCCGCAGGGCCGAACCCGTTCTGGAGGCGCTGGAGACGGTCAAGACCGAGGCCCCGGAACCGGAAAAACCGGAAAGACCGGCGCCGAAGACAATAGAACCGCCGGAAGTGTCCCTGCTGTCGGAACTCAAGGCGATTGAAGGCAACGCCGACGCTGTCCGGAACCTCCTGCTCCAGAGAAACCCTGCTCTGACAGGCGAGAATATAAGCATGGAAACGGACGAGGCCGGCAAGGTCACCGAACTCAGAATACGCGGCACGGGCCTGCGGGACATTGGGCCCGTTGCCGCTCTTACCGACCTGAAGTCTTTCGATTACAGCGGCGAGACAGAGCTGGGGATAGAGGAGCAGGGAATACTGAAGGACATATCTTCGCTTCGAGGTCTGGCTCTGACTGAACTGCGCGTTTCCAATTGCCGGATTTACAACATCGACGTCCTGAACCGGATGCCTCTGAACATGGTGAATCTATCGCACACCGCGGTCCGTAATTTGTCCGCGCTTGAGGGATTGCCGATAGAACACCTGAATCTGCGGGGCACGAAGATAACCAGTATTCTGCAGTTGGGGGGCCTGTCGCTCAAGTATCTCAACTTAGCCGATACGGACGTCAGGAGACTGAGGCCGCTTGGCGGGATGCCTTTGACTCACCTGGTGCTCTCAAAAATAAAGGCTTACGATTTCACGGCCCTGAAACAGCTGGAGAAGGTTCGGATACTGAATGTTAACGGCACGCAGTTTGGCGACATCGGTTTGCTGGAAGGCATGCCGCTGAAACAACTGCACGCGCGTGAGACGAAAGTACAGGATATTTCCGGCCTGGCGGAGTTCAAGGAGCTGGAATGCCTGGACATATCGGGTACGCGCGTAAGTGATTTCGCTTCCCTGAGGCAGTTGCCCCTGAAAGAGCTTTATATGCACAACACGCGGTTTTCCGACATGAATATACTCAATGGAAAGAAACTGGAACGTCTTGATATCGGGGAAACACGAGTTGATTCCCTGTGGGCGCTGCGGGGAATGCCTCTTCGGTTTCTCAATATAGAAAAGACGGGCGTCGATGACTTGAGTTCTTTAAAGGAATGCCCCCTGGAGGAGCTGTGGTGCCGCGGCATAAAGACGACGGACTACGCCCCGCTTTACGGTCTCCCTCTTCGGGAACTCTGGATAGACGTTTCGTCCCCCGAAATAGCGATGCGGTTTCAGAAGCTTCGCTATCTCAACGGCGTGGACCTTCTGCAGGAGAGGCTCAGGCGGTTGAACCGGCGCGCCCGGTGATGCGCCGGAGACTTCGGGTATATTCGGGCCGGGCTATTCCCTTTTCGCAGACGATTGCCGATATCATCTCCGCCGGTGTAACGTCAAAAGCCGGCGAATAGACTTTTACTCCGGGCGGGGCCGAGCATTTTCCTCCCGGATGAGTAACTTCGCGGGCCGCGCGCTCTTCTATCGGGATGTCCTCGCCGCGAGGCGTGTCGAAATCGATCGTGGAGGAAGGGGCCAGCACGTACATGGGTATGCCGTGCGCCTTCGCGAGCAGGGCAAGGCCGTAAGTCCCTATCTTGTTGGCGGTATCCCCGTTCGCCGCGATCCTGTCCGCGCCTACGAATACCGCTTCGACTTTCTTTTCGCGCATTACTTCCGCGGCGGTGTTGTCGCAGATGAGCGTCACGTCCACTCCGGCCTGCATGAGCTCCCATGCCGTAAGCCTTGCACCCTGCAGAAGCGGGCGGGTCTCGTCGGCGTAAACGCGGATACTCATGCCGCGCTCGGCCGCCACGTAAACGGGCGCGAGGGCCGTGCCCAGTTCGGAGGCGGCCAGCGAACCGGCGTTGCAGTGGGTAAGAATACTTGCGCCGTCCCGGAGAAGTTCGCAGGCGTGTTCGCCTATTGCCCGGCACATAGCCGCGTCCTCGTCGCGTATGGAGATTGCTTCCCGGACGAGAAGTTCCTTGAGTTCGCCCGGCGCGGCGCCGGAGTTGTCAGCTGCCGCGCGCTTCATGCGCTCCAGAGCCCAGAACAGGTTAACGGCCGTGGGACGCGAGCGCGAGAGATATTCGGCGGCGTCGGCGACTTCACGTTCGAGCGCCCTGGCGTTCTTTGCGCGGCTGTACCCTGCGGCCGCCGCCACGCCCATGGCCGCCGCCACGCCGATTGCCGGGGCGCCGCGGACCTGGAGAGTCTTTATCGCGGTAAAGACCTCTTCGATGGATGAGGTTTCAATAAAGACGGTTTCATCCGGAAGCCTGGTCTGATCGATCATCCGGAGGCGGCCCGGCGCGAGCCCGTCCGGGCCTTCCGGCACCCATTCTACGGTTTTAGGAATCATTCCAATATCCTGAGTATCAAAAGACGCGACATGCTGAAAGCGTTAAACAGCGCGTGCATCACAATCGGCACGGCGATCGACCCCGTATACAGATAGGCTACGGAAAGACCGAAGGCCAGAACAAACAGCGGGAGCAGGGAGGCCAGGTGAAAGTGAAGTTCGGCGAAGATCACCGACACAAGGCAGATCGCGGCGAAAGGTGAAGTGTGTTTCAGCGCTATGGGCATGGCAACTCCCCTGAAAAGAAGTTCTTCCACGGCCGGGGCGAGGGTAACGGCCATCAGCGCGAGCGTTACCTGCGACCACAGGGGAAAACGCCTTTCCGCCAGCAGTGTTATCACGGGTTGAGGCTTGATCTCGTGTCCCGCCAGCTCGAGCAGGAGCGAATTAACCCAGGCGGCGAAAACAAAGAGCGGGAGCGTGGCCGCAAGGAACAATACCGCCTGCTTCATTACGTAGGCCGGTCCCCGGCGTTTCAGGCCGAACGCCCCGTTCCACGTGAGGCGGCGTGACCTGATGAGGTAAACTATAAGGCCGAGACCCGCGGCATAAAGTACGGACATGTGCGCGAGCACCGCCGTCGGCATGGCACTGCCGCCTGGTTCGTTATTTCCGCTCTTGAACGCGTTGAACAATACAATGGCGACGAGGTGAATGAAAATGAGAAAAGCGAGCACCGTCATGCCGTCGCGCATTGTCCACGGGCGCGGCGAAAAACCCTGAGCCAGTCGCGCGAGGTCAAGTTTCCGCCGGCGCCTCCCGGCCAGGAACGCCGCGTCTATAAAGACGCCGGTTATCAGAACCGCCAGAACAAAAAGCGAAAACAGCAGTTGATGGACGGGTATTGTCTGTGACTCTATCGTATCAATCATGCTTTGAATTCAGACGGGGGAGCGCGCCGCGGACAATTACCGCGGCGATTGGTTCTCGAGTTGTTCTTTTATGACATATATGGGTTTGCTTTGAGACTCGTGATAGGTGCGGATCTGTATTTCGGCTAGAAGGCCGATGCTGATGAACTGCAGGCAGAACAGTATCAGCATGAACGGGGTAATTATCCAGAAAGGCCGCTTTATGAGGCCGGAGGCAAACTCGGTGCCGAACCACAGATATGACAGGTGGCCCAGTATTACGACGGTTATTATCGCCAGGCCCGGCACGCCGAAAAACATTCCCAGTTTTCCGAATATCTGGATAGGCCTTGTACTGTAGCGCATCAGGAACTTGACTGTCATCAGGTCCAGGACCACACGGGATATACGCGAAAGCCCGTATTTTGAAGAGCCGAACTTCCGCGGGTGATGATTAACCGGTACTTCTTCCACCTTCGCACCCACCCAGCTTGCCAGAGCCGGCAGGAAACGGTGCATTTCGCCGTAAAGATGCAGGTCGTCGGCGATTTCCCTGCGGTAAGCCTTCAGCGTACAGCCGTAGTCGTGAAGTCTCACACCGGTTATGCGGCTTATGATCCGGTTAGCGATCATTGACGGCAGTCTTCTCGTGAGAAAGGGATCTTTTCTCGCGCGTCTCCATCCGCTGACTACGTCAACACCCTTGTCGGACATTTCCAGCAGGGCGGGGATATCGCCGGGATCGTTCTGGAGATCGGCGTCGAGCGTAATTATTACATTACCTTTGGATTCACGGAAACCCGCGCTCATCGCGGCTGTCTGCCCGTAATTGCGGCGAAGCCTGATTCCGCGGAAGCCGGGGTAACGCCCGGCCGCCTCGGTTATTCGGTCCCAGGACGAGTCGTCACTGCCGTCATCTACCATCACGACTTCCCATGACCGTTCAAGCGCCGAGAGGGTTTTGTACAGTTCTTCACTCAGAAGAGGCACATTCTCTTCTTCGTCGTATACCGGTATCACTATGGATATATCAGTCATATCGCAACTCGACCCGCCTCCCGAATCCTACTTCCCTCTCTATCACTTTTACAAATTCACCGGACAAGAGTATAGTCACAAAGCGATGAGTAAAAGAAAAAACGCAGAGGGTTTCCGGCCCGAAACGGCCCGCCGTAAGCTGGAAAAACTACGCGGTCTGCTTGGGAATATGGACAAAACGGCTGTTGCCCTCAGCGGCGGCGCCGACAGTTCTTTTCTCGCCGCCGTTGCCGCCGATGTTCTCGGCCGTAATGCCCTTGCCGTTACGGTTTCTTCTCCTGTTCACCCGGAGAGAGAAACCGCTGAGGCTCGCGAGTCTGCCCGGGAAACCGGGATACGCCACGCTGTTGTAAAGGGCGGCGAACTGAATCTTCCGGAATTTGTGAAAAATCCGCCTGACCGCTGTTACCACTGTAAGCTTTACATATACGGCATTGTGAGAAAACTGGCTGAATCCGAAGGCATAGATGCACTGGCGGACGGAACAAACGCCGACGATCTTCTCGAAGATCGTCCGGGGCTCCGGGCGATCAGGGAACTGGGTGTAAGCACTCCTCTTGCCGGGGCCGGGCTCTCGAAAGACGAAATCAGGTTCCTTTCGAGGGAATTGGGGCTTTCCTTCGCCGACAGGCCCGCCTTCACGTGTCTCGCGACGCGTTTCCCCGCGGGAACGGTAATTACGGCCGAAGGTCTCAAGGCGGTTGAAGCGGTCGAGGGCCTTCTTCTGGCAAAAGGATTCAAAAACGTCCGCGCGCGGTGCCACGGGGAAATCGTCAGAATAGAAGTTGACGAAAACGATATCGGACGATTATGTTCTGAAACGGTCAGGCGTGCGGTGTCACAGCGCGCGCTGTCGGCGGGCTTCAGATATGTAACAATCGATATGCAGGGGTATCGGCAGTCCTGAAGAGATCCGGGACGGGAGAGGGGAGAGTAGGATTAAGATGTTGGAGAATCTGTAACTTTGTAACCTGTAACCCTGTAACCCTGTGACCTTAAACCATGAACCTGGACACGATACAAAAGCTGGTAAAAGACTCCGGAAAGAAGATCGTTTTCCTGGTGCTCGACGGTCTCGGCGGCCTTCCGCGCGAGACCGGCGGCCTGACCGAACTGGAAACTGCCCACACACCCAACATGGACAGGCTCGCCGCCGAAGGCATCTGCGGCCTGCACAGGCCCGTAGGCGCGGGCCTGACGCCCGGAAGCGGTCCCGGGCACCTGGGAATATTCGGTTATGACCCGCTCAAGTACCAGGTGGGACGCGGAGTGCTGGCCGCTCTGGGAGTGGGATTTGATCTGGGTTACGACGACGTGGCGGCCCGCGGCAACTTCTGCACCGTCGACGACGAGGGGCTGGTGACCGATCGCAGGGCAGGCAGAATAGCCACCGAAAAAAACGAGGAGCTTTGCGGACTCCTTTCTAAGATAAAGATAAAAGGCGCCGAGCTCTTTATCCGGACCGTGAAGGAACACCGCTTCCTGCTGGTTCTGCGGGGCAGGGGACTTTCGGGCGGTCTGGCGGACACCGATCCGCAGGAAACGGGCAAGGCCCCGCTTGAACCGGAGATCCTGTCGGATGACGCCGGAAAGACGGCGGAGATTCTCAGGGAATTCCTCGACAAGGCCGCGAAGGCGCTTGCGGATCAACACCCGGCCAATATGGTCCTGATGCGCGGATTCGCCAAGCGCCCCAGGTGGCCTTCAATGAAGGAGGCTTTCGGCGTCAGGAGCGCGGCCATTGCCGCCTATCCCATGTACAGGGGGCTCGGCAAGCTCATCGGGATGGAAGTGCTTCGGACGGGCGAGACCGTTGCAGACGAGATTGATAGCCTGCGGGACAATTGGAACTCGTATGACTTTTTCTACGTTCATGTAAAGAAGTCCGACAGCTACGGGGAAGACGGTGATTTTGATCACAAGGTGAAAGTCATTGAAGAAACAGACGAGTTGATACCCCGTGTGCTCGACCTGAAGCCGGATGTGCTCGCGGTTACCGGCGATCATTCCACTCCATCGGTCCTGAAAGCGCACAGCTGGCATCCGGTGCCGACACTGCTGTGGTCGCCTTACTGCCGGACGGACGGCGTTGAGAGTTTCGGCGAAAGAAGCTGTATGGGCGGCGGTCTTGGTCCATCGTTCCCCGCGGCCGAACTTGTGCCGATTGCCCTGGCGAACGCGTTGCGCCTCGAGAAATTCGGCGCGTGATCGGCGTCGATCTTTTTAAACAATGCTTTCAAGCGCTTCCAGCGCGTCTTCAACCCCGATATCGCTCATGGAATCGCCTTTTTTCACTACGCGTACCTTTTCTCCCCGTGGTCCCCACATTGCCGGATCCGTAGGCCCGAAAAGGGCAAGCGTAGGAATACCCAGCGAAGCCGCCAGATGGGTAACTCCCGAGTCGTTGCCCGCGCAACAGGCGCAGGCGGAAAGCGCCTCAGCCAGTTCCACGAGGCTGATACCGGAGAGAACCCTGTACCGCGGGGCTGCGACGGCGAGCGTGGTTTTAAATTCCTGTTCGGCTTCTCCAAGAATGAACACGGGTTCAAGCGCGTAGTTTTCCCTTATTGCTGTCGCCAGCGTAATGAAGTGTTTCAACTCCCATTGCTTGGCCTGCCCGCCGCTTCCCGGGTGCAGTGCCGCGATTCTTTCGCCCCCGGGCGCGATGAGACGCATGCCGTTGTTAATGTGCTCTTTTCCCAGGTTGAGTTCGGGAACGGGGGTCCCTTCCGGGTAAACGGCCAGTTCCTCAAGCGGTTCGAACAGCCGGTCGGCGGCGTGTCCGGCTTTTACCCTCGGGTCGGCGTATACCACGCGGCGGGCGCCGGCGCTTTTCAGATTGTTCCGGACAGTTTCGTCGGGATCGTACAGATAAGATACAATAAGATTGAACGACTGAATGTATTCGCGCGATTCAGGCGAAATCGTTGCCTTCAGGGAGTAATACTGCGCCATGTCGGCTTTGTCCAGGGACGTTATGCGATCGGCGAGGCCGCCTGCCAGTGCGAGCCGCGCAATGTGGGGGTACCCCGCCAGCTCTATATAAGCTTCGGGCCACTGGCGCCTGACGGCCGTAAGCGCCGGAAGGGTGAGAATAAAATCCCCTATCGCTCCTCCGCGCAGAATCAGTATCCGTGTCCGTGTCATGGGTCGGGTCGGGTTTACAAGTTACAGGTTCTCCGATATCTTAATCCCAATCTTTATCTTAATCCTCCTGCATCGCGCACGTTCTTTCGGCAAAGAACAGCTTTCTCTTGCCGTTTTTCGTTATTTAGCTTTAGAACTCAAAAAAGGTTGATTATATACACAATGAAACCCGCGGCAAAGGGATAAGGATCGAGAAACTCACCGCAACGGTCCGGTTCGAGCTGACGTCCGGCCTCTGGCCTTTCGTACAGCATTTGCGCAATACTCCCGCACAATTGTTCTTGCTGTTTTATCACACAATCCTTAGATTAAGGCACTAAAGTCGAAAGGAATGGAATATAAGATAAAGATGAAAAGACACTATTTGCGTTTTGTTTTGCTCGCCCCGATCATCCTTTGCAGCTGTAGCCGACAGGGCCCGGTAAAACGATCATGGGGCAGAATGAAGGGGCTGGAGAAAGTTGTCGGCAACATGAATGATGTCTCGTACTCCACAGTTCGAACGCAGAAACCACGACTTAACGCTCGCAATAAACCCGTATCAATGACAGATTTCGCGGGACGGTTTGTCTGGGCTGAATACGCTGCGCCATGGTGTAATGTCTGCGCCTGGCAAACACCGGAGACAAAAAGGGTGGAGAAGGATCTGGGCGATGAAGTGGTATTTCTTACCGTCATGACAGCCAGGAGCAGGAAATACAATGACCACGCAACAGTAGCAACAGCAAAGTCGTGGGCCGGAAAATACCGGCTTGACCCTGATCGTGTACTTGCAGCGAAACTATGGTTCAAGACGATCCCGGAGCATCGCTTGTATTCACCCAAAGGACATACTTTGTTTGTTCACGTAGGCGCACTGAAGGCAGGGCAGATTAAGAAAGTGATAGCATTCTATAAGACGGGTTGGGAGAAATGGGAAGAAACAGGTGTCCCTGCCAAATGGATGAGTTTCCAGTAGACTGCCGAAGGAACAATCCTGCCGGGTAAGGGGCGACCAGCCCCCGGCTTTCAGTCATTACAGGAATGTATACCTGACGCGTGGCTGGTCCGGGTATGTCTCGTTTACGCAGTGAATCGAAAGTGAAAGGCCCGCCCCTCAGTGCGGGCTACTTCATGGTTTCAAGGGCGCGTTTGAAAGCGTTAACGGAAAAATGCCCTGCGCCAATGTCATGTGATGCCTTACACCCTTATAGCCCCGTGGCGGCTGCCGCGGCGACTTCGCAAGGAGTGTGCACAAGCTTTTTTCGGCCCAGAAGGCCGATTTTACTGGAGAAAGCGCCCCTTATGGCAAAATCTCAAAATCTGTCATTGATCGTCCAGCAGTCAGTGGTAAAGTAATTGACAGTCTGTTTTCGTTAATTTTGTCACCCGGTAGTGTCAGTGAGAAACCGACGGATAGAACAATTTCTCTTTTTCAGCTTTCTCTTTCTGATTATCGCAGGCACAGGGCTTTTCTTTTTTCTTTCCCGTTCTCATCGGTTTCCCGTCCATACAGAAAGCACGAACGAATCGGTAGTTCCTGACAGGCAGGTAAAGCCTCCGCCTTTCGTCAGGCCCGGCAAAAGGAACTACAGGTTCCAGGAGCATACCGGCGGACCCCTTCCCTTTAACTACAAACCGCCGATCCAGCCCGCCGCCCTGGCCAGGAAACTTCAGGACAGTGGGATTACCCGGCCCGGCAGTTACCCCACAGACGGCGATCCCGTGAGTGCCCGTTACCG
>JAWODU010000061.1:0-31812 GCA_046483125.1 Kiritimatiellia bacterium | reverse complement strand
GGGAGAAGAAATCTTTGGTCGAGTTACGGACGGCTGTACAAGGCCGGATCGATTACTATAATTACATCCGTCGTCACGCTTCGCTTGGCAACGTGGCGCCGGAAGCGTACCTTAAGGAGCACGGTTTTGAACCCCGATGAGGTTAGTCCAATTTAGCTCCAAAACTGGTTCGCAAAATGGGGGTCACCTCCCCATTGCGTAAAGCGCTCATGCGAAATGTTCCCAAGGTTTTGAATCTTCTTATCCCACCTTTATATTTTACATTCATCCTTATTGGTGTGAGTAAGAACAAACAAGCCCTTCACGATAAGGTGGCAGGTACCTTTGTCGTAAGAAAGTCAAGTAAGCATGTTTCAGGCAAACCACCACCTCTAGAATCTTTGTCTTAGGGCTCACGCAAAAATAACTTCACATTTTACGATGGCGAAATCGAGTAGTTCCACAGCGACCGGGATGTATGCCGGCGGAGGTTGACCTGTTGCATTTGGGTATCAGATATCTTTGTGCCCTTGGGATAATCCTTCTTGTTAAGGCGGGCGCAGATGCGCAAGCCGGTCGCGGTCCGTGTGCTGCGAATGAAGT
Source organism: Kiritimatiellia bacterium (assembly GCA_046483125.1). Taxonomy (GTDB): domain Bacteria; phylum Verrucomicrobiota; class Kiritimatiellia; order UBA8416; family JAWODU01; genus JAWODU01. The sequence goes on along the minus strand of JAWODU010000061.1, from coordinate 31,230 downwards.
TGAGCACGGTCTGGTAGTCGACGAGGGGCTGAGCCGCCCAGTTACTGCTGATGAAGGAGAACATACGGTGTTCGATGGGATTCCATTTGGAGGAGCCTGGAGGGTAGTGACAAAGACATTGGGGACAAAGACATTGTCTGGGAATTGGGGTCAAACCTAAAAAAACAAAAATAGGGTTGGCTTTCCACCTTTGGTCGATAAGGAAAACGTCTGTCTGGGAATTGGGGTCAAACCTTCTGGGAATTGGGGTCAAACCTAAAAAAACAAAAATAGGGTTGGCTTTCCACCTTTGGTCGATAAGGAAAACGTCTCAAAGAAATAAACCCGGCTCCGGGGCCGATATACGATAGTGGTAAACTGCCGCCCGTCAGAATCTCCAACGTCATAAGAATATCGTAAGCGCCGCGGGGTTTATTTTCAACTTCAATGGACTCAGAACACTGTTTTTTCGCGGTTCATACCCTGTGCAACAGGCAGATCCTTGATCATTGACCTGATTCTCAAGGCGGGTATATGCTCATGGGTTTTGTCAGGAGTATTAAGGGAGTAAAACTGCCATGGAAGCCGAAGAAATACAGGCACAGGTTGACGCGGGCGTCAATGCCTCCGATTTGCCGGTCGGTTCGCGAAGTACGGGCATGACTCTGCGTGAACGATGGCGGCGAACCATGTTTTTTCAGAAAGTTGACAGCATCCCCAACTTTGAATTCGGGTACTGGGATTCAACACTGCCGCGCTGGCACGGGGAAGGACTTCCTCTGGAAGTAAACAACGAGGCGCGGGCGTACGAGTATTTCGGGATCGAAAACTGGAAAACGGCATGGGTAAACGTGATGGGTCTTATGCCGCCTTTCGAGTATAAGGTAATCGAGGAAACCGACGACAGGCTTGTTTACCGCGACACAAACGGCTGTACGGCGGAGATCAACAGGAAGGGCGATAAGTCGATTCCGCATTTTATCGATTTTTACCTCAAGGACCGGAAGACGTGGGGAGATTACAAGGAGCGGCTTCAGCCGTCGCCGGACAGGGTTCCGTCCAACTGGAAAGAGCTGGCTCAAAAATACAATCAGCGCGATTATCCCCTTGCCATAGGCATCGGTTCCATGGTCGGAAGGGTGCGCAACTGGATCGGTTTCGAGAATATAGCGCTGATGATCTACGATGACCCGGACCTGCTGGACGAAATCACGGAAACGTTGTGCAGTCTTGTGTGCGATACTCTCGAACGGGTCCTGCCCGACGTTGAATTTGATTTCGGTTCCGGCTGGGAGGATATCTGTTTTAATTCCGGCCCCATTGTCGGCTACAAGTACATGCGTAACGTGGTAACACCGCGTTACAGGCGGATCACTTCTCTGCTCGGGAAACACGGATGCCACGTGGCCTGGACCGATACCGACGGCAACATTATTCCCATCGTCGACTGTTTCCTCGACGGTGGTATTAACTGCATGTTTCCGGTGGAGGTCCACGGGGGAAGCGACCCGGTACTTCTGCGTGAAAAGTGGCCCGACATTCTCCTGCAGGGGGGCGTGGACAAGATAAAGCTGGCAAAAGGCAAAAAAGAAATACTGGCCGAAATGAAACGCCTCCTTCCGCTGGTGAAACACGGCGGTTTTCTGCCCGGGGTGGATCACCGTGTGCCTGCCGATGTCCCCTTCGAAAACTACAGGTATTACCTGAAACTCAAGAGGGACATGTTCGGGGCGGGAGGTGTGCCGCAGTATGACGAAAGTTAAATATGAGCCCTGAAGGCTACAAACATCTGTTCGGCCCCGTACCGTCCCGGCGACTGGGGCGCTCGCTTGGCGTAGACCTGGTTCCGTATAAAGCATGCAGTTTTGATTGCGTGTTCTGCCAGCTGGGACGTACGACCGATAAGACCGTGGAACGCCGGGAATACGTGCCCGTTGACGAAGTAACGAAGGAAATCGGTGAATGGGTAAAGTCGGGTGATACAGCCGATTACATTACGCTGTCCGGCAGTGGCGAACCTACGCTGAATTCCGAATTCGGACGGGTTATCGACTTTATTCACGGCACTGCCTCCGTTCCGGTGGCTTTGCTTACGAACGGTTCACTGCTCGGCGATCCCGAAGTCAGAAAGCAGGCATCTAAGGCCGACGTGGTCAAAATATCGCTCAGCGCATGGGATCAGTTCTCGCTTTCGCACGTCAACCGTCCCCATTCCGCGGTAAAATTTGACCGGCTTATGGAAGGTATACGTCTCATGAGAAAGGAATACGGGGGCGAAATGTGGATTGAAGTGTTCCTGGTATGGGGCATGAATACTACGCCCGAAGAAGTCTCGCACATAGCCGGACTCATCAAAAGCATCGGTCCGGACCGGGTCCACCTTAACACGGCCGTACGGCCCCCGTCCGAAGAGTTTGCCCGCGCCGTTCCAGAGGATAAGATGAACGAACTGGCGCGCCTTTTTGACCCTCCTGCCGAGATAATAGCGGAGTACAGCAGGGACATATCCGCCAAAACCCGGGCGACGGAATCAGAAGTCCTGGATATGCTGCGCAGGCGTCCCTGTACCATGGAGGACATATGCCGCGTTTTCGGACTGCACAGGAACGAAGCCTCGAAATACCTGGGTAAACTGACCCGCACCGGCCGGGTCGGCGAACAGCGGAAAGAAAACAGGATCTATTATCAGGCAATCCACAGCGGCAAATAAATCCCCGGAAGAAATCCGGGGGAAAAGACAGGTAAGGCGGAAAAATGGGAGTCTCGGCACGGAAACTCAGCCGCAACGATCCATGCTGGTGCGGAAGCGGCAGGAAATACAAGAAGTGCCACATGGAAGAGGACCGCGCCGCCGGTATTCAGCGCTTTGCCCCGCGCGAGGGCGAAGAAGCCGGTCACGTTCCCGGTGAAAAGGCCGGTCCGGCGCGCCGCGTCCCCGCGGGTATTCCCCGGCCGTCTTATGCCGGTGACGGGAAGCGGGAACGCGGATGCAAGGGAGTTTCCATCCTGGAGGGCGGGGAACTTGAAATAATGCGCGACACCTGCCGCACAGCCCGCCGTGTTCTTGACCGTGGAATAGAGGCCGTGGGTCCCGGCGTTACCACCGACGAAATAGACGCGGTAGTGCATCAGGCGTGTATTGACGAAGGAGGGTATCCCAGCCCTCTCAATTACATGGGATTTCCCGGGAGCGCATGTATTTCCGTCAATGAAGTTGTCTGTCACGGGGTTCCGGATGCCCGTCCCCTTGCGAACGGGGACATTGTCAACATTGACGTGACTCTTTTCCTGAACGGCTTTCACGGCGACTGTTCCGAGACAGTGGCGGTCGGGGATATTGACGCGGATTCCAGGCGGTTGATGGGAGTTACGCGGGAATGCCTGCGGAGGGGTATTTCCTCCATCCGCCCCGGGGGACATGTGAGGGACATAGGATGTTCAATTGTTCCCTACGTCAACCAGCACGGTTACAGTGTCGAACGTTCCTACTGCGGGCACGGAATAGGCAGGTGTTTTCACATGGATCCGCAGGTCCTGCACTATTGCGCCCGCGGCAGGAGTCCGGTCATGAAGCCGGGTATGATCTTTACGGTTGAACCGATGATCAACATGGGAACCTTCCGGCACAAAGTTCTTGAGGACGGCTGGACCGTGGTAACCGCCGACGGGAAGCGGAGCGCCCAGTTCGAACATACCGTGCTTGTGACGGAAAAAGGCGCAGAAATCCTGACGGTGAAGTAAACAAATCCGCATGTTCACCGGCGGCGTACGGACCTTCAAAGTCCACGCTTTTTCTACGGCGAGGCGGGCCATCCACAGCAAAGGCTCAGGGGGACCCATTGTTCTTCTCCCGTGGGGGATATCCTGAGCCTGGACAGGTAGGGATACACGGCCACGCGGCCGCCGGCGTCCCTGGCAAGGCGGAAGGATTCCGGTATCAGGGACGGATCGTTTGTGAATGTCACTTCTGCGTGCCCGGCGGCAATCTCCAGGTCGGGAAGCCGGACCGTGTACGACTCAATGCCCTGGACACCGGTGAGCAGAACGGTCATGCCGAAAACGGTCTCCGGCACTTGGGCGCAGTTGAATACAAGTTTCAAGGGCACGGAAAAAGCGCTTCCGACCGACACTCTTCCGGGCGATTCCCTCGGTATTATAAGGCACTGTTCCCGGACAGTAACCGAGGAAAACTTTATTCTCGAAGCGTAGTCCTGGTTTTTCCTGAAGAGCTTAAGATCTTCCGGGCTGAGCGGGTAACCCTTGTAGTCGAAGCTGTACGAGTTCACTGTATCCGAAACTTTTGCGACCAGGCTTTCGATCCTTTGCGCGGCATCCTGTTGTTCGTCTTCTCCGGCGGCAACAGAGTCACGCACAAAGACGAGTATGGCCCTGCTTTTCAGGTAGGAATCCACCGATGGCCGGGCGCTGAAAATCTGTTTCGCGCCCTCAAGGGAAGCATTGTAAATGGACTCGCGGTATTCGCTGAAAAGGGTTTCGAATTCACGGCTGGCATCGTCCCCGGCCACTCTTACGAGTTCGTCTTTGAGGTATTCGGCCTCGGCGAACTTATCGAAGCTCATTTCCTTTTCCTCGACAATTTCGCGAAAACGTTTTCCGTTATAGTCGAGGAAACCTTTCTTTACACGTGCGATGGCAGATTCGATATCGTCGGTGTATTCGCCTCTCATGTCCTTGTATTTCAACATTCCGAGGGCGAGGGCGATTCGACTGTAGGTCTTGGGGTCTTTCCCGCTTTCGTTGAACTCGTCAACCAGTTTCCGGATCTTGCCGTCGAATTCAGGGCTTTCGCGAAGCAGAACCTGCCATTCCTGAAGAAGGCGGTTTAATTTTCTCAGAAGCTTGCCGTGTTTGCCGCGAAGCCTTTTGATTTCGTCGACACGCTCCCTGACCTTGTCCGGATCGTACTTGTTCCCTCTCTGGACGGTGGGAATAAGACCGTCAATCTCGGAAGCGTCGAGACGTCCGCGCCGGCCGGTATCCCTGTGTACGTATTCCGCCGCGCCGTCTTTTTTCTCGACTCTCAGCGCCCAGAAACCGTCCCCGTTCTTTTTTACGACGAAGACGTCGGCTGAGGCGGAAAAAACGAAGATGAGATAAACGACAATGACAACACGGCAATTCACAAGCTTCTGTTTAACACATACCGGCGGCGGCATCCAGAGTGATTTGAGGGGATCGGGAAACGGGGCGTGCTTACCGGAGTCCGCGTTTCGAATGCGTATGCGTACAGAAGTACACATTATCTGCTCTGTGGATGTCCCCCGGCGGTCTTTTGTAAGTTGCTGTACGGCAGGGACTTACGTTTTTTATTCCCGCGATGCCTGCAGTTGGCATGTTCGTAGCATATAACCGGAACCGAACGCCGAATCAGGAGGGTCATCATGAAATCCAGCAAGTCGGGCTACGAACGATACGTACAGGACGTTTCACGCATAGAGGCAGTTCCTCTCGAGCGTGAAAAAAAACTTCTGAAAACGATGGCAACCGGCAGTGCCAAACAATCGGAGAAGGCCAGGGCGGAACTCGTCAGCGGCAATCTGCATCTCGTGCTGAGATGCATGAAGGAATTTGTTCAGTACCTCTCGGCGCCCGGTGTTTCCATATCGGCGATGGATCTCGTTGCCGAAGGAAACATCGCCCTCGTTGAGGCCGCCTCCAAGTTCGATCCTCAATATCGGGGCAAAGGCTCCGCGAGAATTGATAACCGGCGCGGAAATTCACCTTTCAACCCGCCCAGATTCGCGCCTTACGCGCGCCGCTGTATCAGAAACAGAATGAGAAGGGCATTGAAGCTTTCGAGGCTCATACATGTGCCGGAATTCCATTTCGGATGCTGGACAAGAATGCGCCGCCTGGAAGAGGAACACGGGGGAGCGCTGGGAGACGGGGACCTTCGGAAAAAACTCGGCATCAGCAGAGAGCGCCTGGACCGCGTGAGAGAAAGCCGGCATACGGGCGTGTCCATGTTCGAAGATCTGAGTTCACGGGATGACGCGAGACCCTGGACCGAGACCGTTGCCGACGCCGGCGGACGCACTCCGAGGCAGACCGTCGAAGGAAATGATCTGCGCGAATTTCTGCTGGAGCAGACACGCGTACTGCCCGACAGGACCCGCCAGATGATAGCCGCGATGTTCCTGGGCGAGCGGAAGGCGACACTTGAAGACCTGTCCAGCCAGTTCGGCGTGTCTCGCGAGAGGTGCAGACAGGTATGCGCTTCAGGTCTTGAGGCGCTCCGGCGCGCCATTGAATCCAAACTCGGCGGCAGGGAAGCCGTGGAATCCCTGTGGGCCAGGCCCGCGGCCGCGTAAACCTTTCGCGTTACCTATTCAAAAGGCGGCGCGTTTGCCGCTTTAATGCGGCCAACGATATGTCCGACTACGGCTCCCGCCGCTGAACCGATCTGAGAGTAGGGCGGGGGCAGCCATTCCGCGATATCTCCTCCCACATATGTGCCGTAGGCCGGATAAAGTATGCGGTAAGCCTCGTCCCGGCTCTGGGCCTTGCCTTCCGCTATAAGGTAGCCGATGGCGTCACCGGTAGCTTTGGCTTCGTGATACAGGTTCGCGAAAGGCACGTACGCATACAGCGCGGCGTATCCCCCTTTCCAGGTACAGTCCGCGAAGTCCTTGGCGTGGCCGCCCTCGTGGAGCGCGACTTCCGGAATATCGGAATAGATATTTATGGTGTTGGAGTAGGGGTTGTAATTATCACCTCCGAAAAATCTGCCCGGATATATCGTGTATCCCAGCCATGACATGAACCCCAGCGTGTATCGCCATCCGCAGCGCATCCCGGTATTTCTCATGGTCCGGTGCCATTCGCCGCGTGGAGTATACTGGTTGATACGCACCTTCACGCTCTTGATGTCGTTTTTTTCAAGGTATTCGCGAAGTGCGGCTTCGGTGTGCGGGGACACTTCGTGGCAATCCACCCTTATGTCCCAGAGCAGGAGTTTGCCCAGAAGGCTCCCGGGCCATATCCAGTCCGAAGCGTCGAGAAAAGCGTGAGGACGGCCGCGCTCGAACTGCGGCTCGCCGGGAGGCAGTCGATACATGTTGGGTGTTTCGATGTTCTTTCCGTAGCGGTAAGGCACCGAGGCGCACCCGGTCGTGAGTATTACGGCCGCCGTCGAGAGAAGAGCTATGGGCATAAGACGTTTCATAAGCAGATCTCCTTTATTGTTGACACCAACGATCAGGAATCCTAGCCGAAAACTCTTTTCGAGGCCAGACTTTTTTGTTCTTGCGGATGCAGTCTCTACTATTCCGGCTTGCAAACTGCGGCCGCGGCTGGGATGATGCGGAAGCTGGGGTCTATTCGAGTCTTTTGCAGGAGGATTGAGGCCATGGCTATGATCAAGTGTCCCGAATGCGGCAGAGAACTCTCCGAATCTGCGCCGGTCTGTCCGGGGTGCGGTTATCCCGTAAAGCCGCCGCCGGTTCCGAAAAAAAGCAAGGGGGTAGGCTGGGCAGTGGGATGCGCGGTGGCCGGTGTGGCGGTATTGGTTATTGTGGCCATCGTCGGCCTGCTGGCGGCTATAGCTATACCTTCCTTTGTAAAGGCCCGTGGAACCGCATAGCAGAACGCCTGTATCAACAGCCTAAGGCAGATTCACGCCGCGAAAGAAATGTGGGCTCTTGATAAGAACGCGGAATGGGGTGAAGAAATACCCATGGAAGAATTCAAGAGTTTCTGCAATGAGAACGGCGTACGTGTAGGATCGTGTTTCTGCCCTGAAGACCCCGGGCATTCTTTTGAGACTTCGTACAGGGTCAATCCCGTCGGAGAGGCGCCGGAATGCAGACATGACGAGAGACACAGACTGCCGTCCGGCAGAGGTCCATGACAATGGAAGAACTGATATCCAGAACAATAGTTTCCGCTTTCGCGAATAAGCTCCAGGACTGCATGAGCCTGGACGCCGCAATAGTCGGCGCGGGGCCTTCGGGCCTTATATGCGCGCAGGAACTCGCATCGTCGGGACACAAGGTGGCTGTATTCGAAGAAAAGCTCGCTCCGGGCGGCGGAATATGGGGAGGAGCGATGCTGAACAACGAAATAGTTGTTCCCGGGGACATCGCGGGTTTCCTGGAGAACTGCGGCATTCGCTACAGCAAGGCCGAAGGCGGACTTCTCCGGGCCGATTCCGTTGAGACCGCCTCGGCGCTCATATACCGCGCGATGAAACTGGGGGCCAGGATTTTCAACTCCATCGTGGTGGAAGACGTTGTTTACAAGCAAGACAGAGTGGCCGGCGTGGTCATCAACTGGTCGCCCGTAAACCGGCAGGGCATGCACGTGGATCCTCTCGTAATTACCTCCAAAGCGGTTCTTGACGCCACGGGTCACAACGCGAAGCTCACCGCCAGGGTGGCCTCCAAGGCGGGGATCCGTCTCAATACTCCTTCCGGGGGCGTGGCAGGGGAGAAGCCGATGTGGGCGGAGGTGGGAGAAAAAGCCACCGTTGAAAATACGCGCGAAGTCTACCCCGGCCTTTTCGTCGCGGGCATGGCGGCCAACGCGGTCTTCGGCTCCGCCCGGATGGGGCCCATCTTCGGCGGGATGTTCCTTTCGGGTCTGCGCGCCGCCAGGCTTATCAAGAATTCCCTGTGACGCGGCCCTCCTTGTTCGCGAAAAGGGAGGAGGTTATTGTTCCTCACTTATGAGGTTCAGGGCTCCTCCGGCCAGCACCATGGCCTTTCTCCTGTCACTGAGCGGGCACTCCAGAGGGATTGTGATTCCTTTGGTCGCGTTGTTCAAAGTGAACCGGCCGGAGTTCACGCTTTCGCGCAGGTTTTCTAAAGTGATTTCGTCGCCCTGGTCTATTTTTTCATAGTCCCCGGGATTTTTAAATATAAGCGGAAGAATTCCGAAGTTAAGCAGGTTGTCGGAATGGATTCGTTCGTAGCTCCTGGCTATCACGGCCTTGACACCCAGATACATGGGGCACAGCGCGGCGTGTTCGCGGCTTGAGCCCTGGCCGTAGGACTCTCCGGCCGTTATGAAGCTGGCCAGGCCATGTTCTTTCGCTTCAGCGCACCTTTTCGAGAATGTTTCGTCCACGGGGCTGAAAACGTACCGGGAATATTTTTTGATGTTGGAACGGTACTTCAGCAGGCGGCCGGCCGGCATGATGTGGTCCGTTGTTATCTTGTCGCCGACTTTTATCTGGACACTGCCCTTCAGCGAATCCGGAAGTTTTTCATTCCGCGGCGGATCGCCGATATTGGGACCTCGCTGAATGGTGATTGTGTTCCTGTCTTTTTCGGGAAGAGGCGGGACAATCATCGAGTCGTCGACGGCAAAACTAGCGGGCTCCCGTACTGCGGGGCAGGCGTCGGGGCCGAAACTCCGCGGATCGATGAATTCTCCCGCGATGGCGGCGGCAACCGCCGTTTCAACCGACGCCAGGTACACGTTGGCGCTCCTGGTGCCGCTTCGACCGAGAAAGTTCCTGTTTGATGTCCGGACGGAAACCGCTTCGTTGTGCGGCGCCTGGGAATTTCCTATGCAGAATCCGCAGGCCGGTTCGGCAACACGCGCCCCGGCGGCAATTATGGTTTCAAGGGCGCCGTTGTGCGCTATCATGTCGAGAACCTGCCTGGATCCCGGCGCGAGTACGAGGCTTACCCTGCCGGCGATTTTTCTGCCTTCCAGCATCCTGGCCGCTCTCATCAGGTCCTTGTACGAGGAGTTGGTGCACGACCCGATGCAGACCTGGTCGACCGCCGTGCCCTTCATTTCAGCCGCCGTGCGGACGTTGTCCGGGTTATGGGGAGCCGCAACCAGCGGTTCAACGGCGGAAAGGTCCAGGTTCAGTACGCGGTCATAACCGCATCCCGGATCCGCAGACAGCGGTGTGTAATACTCCTGTCGCGCCTGGGCCTTGAGAAATCTTTCGGTTACCCTGTCGGAAGGGAAGACGGAAGTGGTGACTCCCAGCTCTGCCCCCATGTTTGTCATCGTGGCGCGTTCGGGCACGGAGAGATTCTTTACGCCGCTTCCTCCATACTCTACGGCGGTACCGACATTGCCCTTGGATGTAAGCTCACGCAGTAACCACAGAATGACGTCTTTTGCCGTAACCCACGGCTGGAGACGCTTCTTCAGCTTTACAAGAGTCACAGCGGGGCAGGTAAGGGTAAAGGGTTTGCCGGCCATTGCCAGTGCCACGTCCAGCCCGCCGGCGCCTATCGCGAACATTCCCGCGCCGCCCGCCGTCGGGGTATGGGAATCCGAGCCCAGGAGGGTTGCCCCGGGCCGGGAAAATCTTTCAAGATGTACCTGGTGGCATATTCCGTTGCCCGCCCGTGAAAAGTATATTCCGAATTTTTCGGCTATGCTTCTGAGATACCTGTGGTCGTCGGCGTTTTCGAAACCGGCCTGGATCGTGTTGTGGTCCACGTAGCTCACGGAAAGGTCTGTTTTGACCGACCCGCCGCCCATTGCTTCGTATTGCAGGTAAGCTATGGTTCCGGTGGCGTCCTGTGTAAGGGTCTGGTCAATATGGATGGAGATTTCATCCCCGGGCTCGAGTTCTCCGCCGACGAGGTGGGAGGCTATCAGCTTGTGGACGATACTATGTTTCATTTCCCGCATTGTAAGATGCAACTGCCTGTTGTCAAGGGAAGGCGGAACAGGCCCTTTGAATCTTTTCTGTTTTTGTGGCATTATGTTTACGGATAGTATTGAGCAGGGCGAGGTAGAAGAGTGAACAGTTCTTTCAGTCCCGGCATACAAACGCTTCTTGAGCGTCACACCGCATGGCTTGAAGGCAGAAGCATCGGTGTTCTGACTCACAGGGCCGCTGTGGATTCCCGGGGAGTTACCACGGTCGAGCGCCTGCTGAAAGCGGACGGCGTGTGCGTGAAATGTCTCTTCGCCCCCGAGCACGGTTTCGAGGGCGGGGCCGCCGCCGGCGAGCCGCAGAAGCATTACACGCATCCGGACTGGAACATTCCCGTCTATTCGCTTTACGGGGAATCAAAAAAGCCGGATCCCGAAATGATGGAAGGACTGGACGCGGTGGTTTGTGACCTCCGGGACCTGGGGACGCGCTGTTACACCTACGTTTCCAGCCTGCTTTACATGCTGGAAGCCGCGGCTTCGGCTTCGGTGGAGTTTGTTGTCGCGGACAGGCCGGTACCCCTGCCGCGCGTGGTTGACGGGCCCGTTACCGAAGAGGAGTTCCGCAGTTTTGTCTCACTGGCCGATACTCCTTTCTGCTACGGCATGACGCCCGGTGAAACGGCCTTGTGGTATGCTGGGACGTTGAAACCGGGAATTTCCCTTAGAGTGGCCGCGATGCGCGGTTACAGCCGGAATAGTAAACTGCGCGAAGACACGGCCCAATGGGAGCGGCCGTCTCCGGGTATCAAGTCTCATGAGTCGGCCCTCTGTTATCCGGCCACGGTGTTCTGCGAGGCGTTGCCCTCGATGGACTACGGGGCCGGGACTGACCGTCAGTTTGCCGTTTTCGCCGCGCCCTGGGCCGACGGAAACCGGCTCGCGGAAGAGTTGTCGGGCCTGGGTCTTGCCGGCGTTCGGTTTACCCCGTGTTCTTACGCCTCCGGCAGTACCGGCGGGGAAGTCAACGGCGTTCACCTCGAGGTAACGTCCCGGTCCCGGTTCAGACCCGTCGGCACGGCGGTTGCCTTAATATACTGCGCTCAGAAGCTGTACGGTGTCGAACGGGTCTGGCAGGACGGCAACAGAGAATTTTTCGACCGTCTTTGCGGTACCGCGTCTGTCCGCGCCGGGCTGGAAAACGGTGACGACCCCCGGACAACGGCTTCACTCTGGCGAAAGGATGTCATGCGTTTTAAACGGGAAAGAAGAAAGTATCTGCTTTACTGAATGAAACGGTCCGGACCGAAAAAAGCTGTGATACTTGCCGCTGGCCTGGGAAGGCGGATTCGTCCCCTGTCGGACGATCTACCGAAACCCGTGATGCCGCTCTGGGGCACGCCCCTGATCGGGCATACTTTGAATCTTCTCAGGGAATGGGGAGTGAAGGAAGTGGCGGTTAATCTCCATCACAACCCTTCGCCGCTTGTGGGGTACCTCAGGGCCGCGGGCGGTTCCGGTTTAAGGGTTCATGCGTCATTTGAACCGGACATACTGGGAACCGGCGGCGCTCTTGAGAGACTGGCCTGGTTTATCGGCGGAGACCCCGTGTGGGTCGTAAACGGCGACATAGCATTTGACGTTTCGCCGCGGCCTTTTCTGAGAGAGTTCCGCGCGCGCGATGCCTCCGCTGTATTGTGGCTTAACGCGGAAAGGGGCCCGCGCACGGTCAGATGCGATCAGGGAAAGGTACGCTCGTTCCACGCCGCCTGCGCGGGAGAGCGGGGGACGTTTACCTTCTGCGGCGTTCAGCTTGTTTCACCGCGTGTGCTGGAGATGATACCGGCCGGCGGGCAGTACTCGGTAGTGCGCGCATACGAGCGTGAGATAAAGCGCGGCGGGGAAATCCGCGGAGTCACGGTCAGAAACTCGTACTGGGCCGATCTCGGGACTGTCGATACCTACCTCGGGGCCCACGGAGAAGTTCTGAAGGCTTACCGGGAGGGAAAGCCGGGCGGCCGGCTTTTTGATCCCTGCCAGCTCAAACGCGCCGGGTTCTTGAAAAAGAGGGGAGTTGCCCTCAGGGGATTCGTGGCGACAGGTGAAGACGTCAAGGTACACGGGAAAGCCAAGATCGAAAACTGCGTGTTGTGGGATTCTGCGGAGATTTCGGCCGGGGCAGTACTGCGGCGGGCGGTTGTGGGCAGAAACGCGAAAGTCTCTTCCCGGGCGGGAGGAGCCGTTGTCAGGTGCGACAGAACTAAACCCGGCGCGGCCGTGAAAAAAGTATTGAAACGCATCGGGTGGACCTGCGCACGGACGCTTATCGTTCCCGTGGGGGCACGGGGATCGGACCGGGTTTTCACCAGGCTCAAGAGAGGAAAAGAAAGCGTGATCATGGTCCGGTACGGCAGGGAGCGCCGGGAGAACGTTCTCTATGCCGGTCACGCCCGTTACCTTGGAAAAAAGGGTTTGAACGTGCCCGAAGTGCTTGCGGACATGCGCCGGGAAAATATCTGCGTGGTCGAGGATCTCGGCGACGCCTGCCTCCAGGAAGAATACGCTTCAATGAGTTCCGCAAGGCGCGAAAGGACATACAGGGCCGTGCTGGAACAGTTACTGCGCCTGCACACGATCTCGCGCGGGGTAATCCGGAAAGACCGGGTTGAACTTGAGCCGCCGTTCTCCGCCTCGCTGTACGAATGGGAGCGTGAGCTTTTTGCCTCCTTCTTTTTGAAGGGGCTGGCGGGTATGAGTTCGAAAAGCATTGGGCCCGGCTTGAAGGACCTGGAACAACTTGCCGCGACGCTTTTGCGTGCGCCCGGCGTACTTGTTCACCGGGACATGCAGTCAAGCAACGTCTTTCTCAGGGGAAAGAGTGTCTATTTCACCGATTTCCAGGGAATGCGGCTCGGAGCGGCGGCTTATGACCTGGCCTCGCTCCTGTGCGATCCCTACGTAATGCTTCCGGCGCGCGACCAGGAGAAGTTTCTCCGCTATTACGCGGGAAGGTGTCCGGACGGCGGCCATATTACAGCTTTTTTCTGGCACTTCGCCGTGCAGAGGCTCGCGCAGGCCCTGGGAGCGTTCGGGCGCCTCAGTGCTGAAGAAGGCCTTAAAGAATACGAAAAGTACATATTTCCCGCATTGAAAATGATGAAACGGGCCCTGGGGCATATTGAAGGATTTCCGCACATCAAAGAATTGGTTGCCGGCCTGGCCCATTGCGGTTTGCGGCGCTGAGTTCCCGGGGCCCGCTTGCATGCTGAACCGCTCTTTGATATATTTGCGCGCTTGGTAACAAGAGGCGACCTCCGCGGTTCCACATCGCTGACAGGCCGATCATTCCTCCATACGAAAGGAAGCGAAAAGTGAAAACCCGGCAGAAGCAGAAAGAACCCGGTGACCGCAGTGTAATCGACAAGTTCAGGCTTTCATTCAAGCCCAATTACATTCCCCAGGGAAATGAAGAGGCCCTGTTCAAGGCCGCGTTCGCGAGCAGGATTCCGCTTGTGGTCAAAGGACCGACGGGCTGTGGCAAGACCAGGTTTATCGAACACATGGCCCAAGACATGGACCTTCCTCTGATAACCGTGTCATGCCACGAGGACCTGACGGCCGCGGATCTGGTAGGACGTTTTCTTTTCAAGGACAACCAGACTGTCTGGCAGGACGGCCCCCTGACCCTGGCGGTGAGGCACGGAGGGATCTGTTATCTGGATGAAATCGTGGAAGCGCGGAAGGATACAACGGTGATTATTCATTCGCTGACCGATGACAGAAGGATTCTGTACATAGACAAGACAAGTGAAGTTATACAGGCTGATCCGAATTTCATGATGGTCCTGAGTTACAATCCGGGTTACCAGAGCGTGGTCAAGGACCTGAAGGAGTCGACAAAGCAGAGATTCGGAAGCGTGCTGTTTAAGAATCCGCCCGTGGATGTCGAAGCCGAAATCATAAGAACCGAATCCGGTCTTTCAGCCGAGCAGAGTTTGAAACTCGCCGAGATGGGATCAAAGATACGGGAACTCAAGGGGTTCGGACTGGAAGAGGGTGTAAGTTCGCGTCTTCTCGTCTACGTGGGAAGACTTGTAAAGCAGGGACTTCCGGTGGCGGACGCCTGCTCCTGCGCCGTGAGCTGGACGCTCACGGATGAATCGCAAGTGCTGGAATCGATTCAGAACATTGTGAATCTCTATTTCGGCGAACTCGCGCCGGTAGCCTCCGCAGACGAAAAGAAGTCATAATTGTCTTTTGCGGTCCGCTTCACTTTTCGGAGTTGTTCCGATGCCTCCTGATCGCGACGAAACATCTTATCACGGTTTCAGCCTGCGAAGTGTGTGCTGGGGCTACCGGGATATTTTCCGGAAGATCATATCCGGCCTCATGGAAAAGGGGGCTATCGGACCAGGCAGGGAAAAAGTAACAGGCGATTTCTTTGACCTGCTCAAGAAGGCGGATCAGAGCTGTTTTGATCACGTACTGAAGGAATTCCTCGGGGCCCTTGATTCGCGGGCTCGCTGGATCCTTGATGTACCCGGCGTCTTTTCCGGAGTCGTGAACCTGGGGCGCAGGTTTGCCGAAGCGAAACTCTACTGCGGAATCAGCTATTTCCAGGTTCTCGGCGAAGGCGGCTTCGGCAGTACGCCGGACGAGGTCAAAACCCTTGTCGACTACGGTTTCAGGCTGATTGAAACCGATCACGAACTGGCCCTGGCGTTTGTGAAAGGATACCGCCGTCTCCTCGGACGGCTGAAGCCGGATGAGATCGGACAATTCGTTAACGAGGGACTTGCGATATATCACCGGAACGGGGACCACGGCATACGTTTCATGGAAGGAAAGACAAAGAGTTCCGAAAATATTATAAGATCCATAACAAGGGAATGCCGCATTGAAGACATGACCGATGAACTTGAAGGCCTGCTCCGGGCTCTTGCCGGGTACGGTGTGGAAGTCGACCACCTGGGAAAACTGGATTCGGACGACCTTATCGAACGGGGTTCAATGGTGGTGTGTATGTACAAATGGCTCTACCTTCCGGCGTCGGTGCGTCATTTCGAAGACCCCGCGAAAAACAAAGCGTGGTACCTGCTCATGGCAGTGTGCTCTGCCGGAATGCTGGCCGAAAACAGTTTCAGCCGGATTCACGGTCTGCCCCGGTATTCCGCGCTGGGAGACGCGGTCGGTGAAGACATGCTTTCGCTGAATCTGGCGCAGATAGTCGAATACGTGCGTGTTACTGAAAAAATCAAGGCAAGGTGGCCGGGCGCGCGGGGTCTTCTTGAATTCGGGTGGCGCAACGAATTCGCGAACAGCCCGCCTGTATCCCCGGCGGAAAAACTTCTGGAAGAGTCGGTATTTTCTCCCTGTTCGAAGGACGCCGCGGTGACTCTTGTCAGGCATACTGCTTCCCGGTCGGTTAACATATTCAGTACCGTTGAGTTGCTTGACGAAGGCCTGAAGAAGAAATTACTCGAGGAAAGGCCCGGGCTTGACGCTTACCCCCTTGGCCCCGTCGCTTTTCTTCCTGATTTTCTCTTTCCCGGAAGCGTGTCTTCTCCTCCAATGGGTGATCTTGTGGCGGACCTGAAAGACCAGGCCGCGGCGGCGAAGAAAAAGCGCGAAAGCGACGGAGAAAAGAGGGAAGAACCGGCGGCGCGCCGGGAATCCGGGGACAAGACGGGCGAAGAAGGGGAAGAGGGCGAGACCGCCGGGGTGGCGCCGGCTTTTGTTTACGATGAATGGAATAATTCCGACAACGATTATTACAGAGACTACTGTTTCGTTCATGAACAGGTTCCAGAGACGGGCGAAAGGCACAGCGGAGAACTTGATTCCGAAACTCACGAGCGCGTGCAGGAAGTGCGCCGCGTGTTCGAAAGGCTGAAACCCGATACCGCCGGAAAGGAAAAGCATCTTGCCGAAGGAGATGTAATAAATCCGGATCTTTTGATGGAACACCTGGTGCAAAGCCGTCTCGAGCCGTCGCCAAGGGTCAACTTCTACGAGAAACCCCTTACAAAACAACGCGACCTGGCGGTATTGATCCTGCTGGACGTAAGCGGTTCCACGGGAGAGACAGCGGAGCAGGAAAAGGTGATCGATATCGAGAAGAGGGCGGCGGTTATCCTTGGAGAAGGTTTGAAGTCGCTGGGCGACACTTTTTCTATTTGCGGGTTCAGCGGAAACGGCCGGAAAGAGTGCGCATATTATGTTTATCACGATTTTCAACGGAACTGGGATCTCACCAGCGTAAAGACCGTGCTCAATGCCAGGCCGTCAAACGCAACCAGGATAGGAGCTGCGCTCAGGCACTCCGGTTTCCGGCTCTCGGCTCTCGGCAATCGTCAGAGGATTATCATCCTCATTACCGACGGAAAGCCCATGGACAGTGACTACGACCCCAACACGCGGTATGCCCAGTACGATGTGCGCAAGGCGTGCGAAGAAAATTCGAGGATTGGAATCGACACTTTCGGCATTTCAACGGAAGAAAACACGGTGTCGGACATGGAAATAATGTTTCCTCACCATCGTTTTGCCATTCTGCCGAATATAAAATCCCTGCCGCGGATTCTGCCGAAGCTTTACATCCGTATGACCGTGTAGATACGGTCCGCGGGCGGCGTGGCCTCCGGAAGATTGTTCGACAGCAGGTTGACAAACCGCGCGGGATGGATACTATATGCGCTGTTTAAACCGAAAGGAGTAATCCAATGTCAGCACAGATTGACAAAGAAGCATGCACGGGCTGTGGTCTCTGCGTGGAGGCATGCCCGGTTGACGCGATCAAACTCGAAAATGACAAGGCCCAGATAGACGAAGATACGTGTACCGAGTGCGGCGCGTGCGTGGAAGAATGTCCGAACGACGCCATCTCGTTGCCCTGAGGCAACGGTTCGAGTCAGTGCCTCAGATAAGCTTCCACCCGGCCGAATAGAGCCGGTGTATCGCACCGGTTTATATCCGAGAGTATTTCTTCCAGGGCTTTCAGCACCCGGGGCTTAAGGTCGGGCGCCAGGCTGTGGGCGTGTTGAAAACAGCGTACGATCCTGATGGCCGTGTTTTCGTTTATTCCGGCCATTTTGATAACGGTGTCTGTCACCCATCTGATCCCTTTATCCGTCCACAGCATTTTATTGTTGAGGGTAAAGGGAACGTAGAGCGACCGGCTCAGGGTGGGATGTTCCGCGCTGAAGGAGGAACGTTGTTCCTCCGCGGCAAGCATTTCAAAAACGTCTTCTTCAGTACCGAGTCCCACGGCCCGCAGGTAACCGGAATAAGCGCTGAGGTGGTTTTTCCACAGCTCATGGGCTTCTTCAATGAACTGCCTGCGCCCGGGATGGGCGGTGCGGTTGATTATGCGAAGGGCCGAAAGTTTTTCCGTGATGTTTCGGGCCATGCGGAATTGCTCTTCGCACAGCTTCATGGTTTCAGCCGTACGAGCCGCCGCGATGAGTTCAAGAAGAACGGCTTTGAGCCGCCGTCTTTCGATCTGTTCGGCGAGTGACTCTTTACCGGCCGCGTTTTTTACGCGTTCATACTGTTCCCGCAATCCGGCGGCCCAGCGGACAGACAGAGTTGAAATCAGTTTTATTCTGGCCTTGTACAATTCCCGGTAACGGGTTGAATACCGCCGATCCAGCGGTTGTTCGTCGACTTTCAGAAGATAGGATTTTACGGCGAAGGGCGTTTCCGTGTCCGAAAGAATGTCGCGGAAGACAGTCTGCCATCTGTCGCTTGCATGGTCCGCCGGATTTTCGAGAAGTTTTATTCTTTCCATGTCCGTCAGTTTGCGCATGGCCTCCACGCGGTTTAAAAGGTTCGGGTCCTTGAGCGCCTGCTTTTCAAGTTCTTGGAGCGGGGCGTCGTGGCTGAAAGTTCCATAGAAGGAACAGTTCCGGTTGAGCGACATGAAAGCCGGGCGGGAAGGGACGTCTTCCAGCTCTATTGACGCGGACGGCGTATCCATTTCAACTACGCGGGCAGTGCCGGGTATGTCTTTGCCTGCATTGTCAACGGCGGCTATTTCAAGAGGGATATGAAAAGGCCCGTTCCCGGTTTCTTGCCGAAGATTTACCGTTACAGTCTGACGGGACTTGTCATACCGCCAGGATGCGGCGACCTCGGGATAGCCTATAGTATACAGCCACTGTTTTTTGAATTGCGACAGATCGCGGCCGCTTGCCTCTTCAAAGCAAACGAAAAATTGATCCGTATTCGCGTTCGAGCCGGAATAACGGTTGAAATATAGGTTTTTGGCTTTCCTGAAAGTTTGCTCTCCGAGTATCAGCTTCAGCATTCTGATGATTTCGGCGCTTTTGACGTAGGTAACGCTGTCAACGAGTTCATCGGGATCGTTGAAACCGTTTCGGACAATGTTGCCCATGTGCCCGGCCTGCTCGATGGCCAGCGGCCCCGAAACGGGATCCCTGATTGAATCGACGCGCTTAAGCCGCATGTAAGCCGGGCCGAACACTTCGGCCAGAAACTGCTGTTCCACGTCCACGGTAAAGGCTTCGTTCAGCCACATGTCGAAAGGAGTTTCCATGGTCACGTCACTGCCGCACTGATTGTGCTCGAATTCGTGCAATATCACGCCGTGGCAGTATTCCAGGCGGCTGTCCTCGGTGTATTCGTCTACGAGGGCGGCGTCTGTGACAATGGTCGTGTTCCCCACGTTTTCCATTCCTCCCCAGTTTGATTTCTCCATGCATATCGTCCGGTAAACTTCCCTGCGGTATTCGTAGTCCTGGGTTTTTCCCTGCCAGAGTACCGAGCGTTTCAGAATCCGCATGGGGATTTCGGCGCCGGCTTTCCTCCCCGGCGGCACGAGGTATTCGAGCTTCACGCGCCGTCCTGACGGGTAGACCACTTCATCTTCCAGCACTTCCCATGTGCCGACGCACACGATGAACAGGTAAGGCGCCATGGGAATTGAATTCACGTAGGTAATAACGCATCGTGACGGGTCGCCGGCTTTTTTAACGGGGATACCGTCCGGATTGTGCTTTCTGCTTACGTCGCCGTTGGATATCAGGTGAGTGTACCTCGAGTCGGCTTCCACGGTAGTGGTCATTGTGCATTTAGCCCTGCAGTCGTCCAGGACAGGCGCGATGCGCTCGAACCCCCATTGCTGGCACTGGGACATGTACTGCTGTGGACAGCCGGGAGGCGTTGTGTCTTTGTAGATGCCTTCGAGGATATGGTCGGAAGGGAAGCACAAAGTACGCGTGTGTATTGCGGTCTCGGTGCCGCCGGGAGCCTTCCGGCCGAGCGGGATACGCAGGGTCGAGGCCGACGGGTCATATTCGAAATCAAGGTCACGGGGCGCTGTATCAACCCGCTCGACTTTCTCAATCTCCAGGTCCCGCGCGTTGAGGGTTACGTGATCCGTTTCTTCCAGGAGTTCCAGGTACAGGGTGTTGTCGACCTCGACGGTGTTGTCTGCGCGGAAATTGATTTTCAGGTCCAGGTGTTTCTGGGCCAGACGCGGAGGGCGGTCGAAATCTTTTTTGAGGAACGCGTACTTACGATTCATAACGCAGGGAGACATGCAAAGAGACCCGCTCCGACTGCTGAAGCGGGTCTCCCGGTTGATTTTCGCGGTCTGTGATACCGTCGCGAAACCTGCCGAAGGCGGATTATCCGCGGGTTTTCATGGCCTCGAAGTCCTCAAGAAGACTCTGCAGGTCCTCCTCGTGTTCGACTTCGTCCTGGAGAATCTGGAGAACCAGATTGTAGGTCACCGGATCGGCCGTCAGGGTTTTTTCCATCAGGTCCTTGTAAACACCTATAGCGCACTGTTCGCCATTGATATTCTGGTCCAGAAGCGCTTTAACAAACGGGTCGTCCGGCGGCTCATATCCGCAGTTGGTGAGATTGTACCATTCTTCCGGCTTTGTTACCGGCGTTCCGCCGAGCTGGATAATGCGGCCGGTCAGCATGTCCGCATGACGCAGTTCGTCGGCGGAATGCTGAAGAAGTTCCGCGATAACGGCTTCCTTCATGGGGCCGGCGGCTACCTTGGCGCCCAGCCAGTACTGGTAGTAAGCCAGCCACTCGTCGCAGTAAGCCTTGTTGAGCAGTTTCAGCAGTTCGTCCACGTCCATTCCCACTATTTCTCTGCCTTTGGTTCCCATAAGTTTTCTCCTTACTTACGTCGGGTTAACACTTTTCAACTTACAAGAGATATGAATGCTAACGCGCCGGGGAGGGGGTGGGCAAGACCAAATGCAAAAATGCTCGATCGGGAGGGGGTTTTCTGGGAGTATGAGGAAAAACCGCCGGGAATATGGAACGAAGATGACCGATCCGCACGTTACAAAAGCCAAGAAAGACCGTCTCAGCGCCAGGATGCGCAGGCTCGGAATCAGCGAAGACGACCTGGTCGAGAAATTCATACTCGGTTCGGGCAAGGGCGGCCAGAAGGTCAACAAGACCGCTTCCTGCGTGTACCTGCGGCATGTTCCCAGCGGTATTGACCTCAAATGCCAGCAGGAACGTTCGAGGGAACTCAACAGGTTCCTGGCGAGGCGGCGGTTGTGCGACAAGCTCGGGGAAAAGATCCTGGGAGAAAAGAGCGCGAGGCGGCAGGAGCAGGAGAAGATCAGAAGACGCAAGCGCCGCAAATCCCGGCGCCAGAAGGAACGCATGCTGAAGGAGAAACATAAACGGTCCGAGAAGAAACAGCGGCGTCGATCGGTAAAACCAGAAGAAGAAGCGTAAATTCCGGTTATGGAGCAGGACTTTAATTCCGAAACAATCTCCCGCGAACTGCGCGGGCGGGCACTTGACGTTGATTTCTCGCTCCCCAACGGTTCATACAGGTACCGGGAGGGGGACGTAATTTCCGCGACGGTAACGCGCCCCTGGCCCGAAGAGGAAATACGCGTCAAGGTGCGCGTGGACGGATTTGCGGGAGGGGGTTTTGCCGGGCAGGTGTACAGGTGCACGGTCCTGGAAACCGCCGCCCCGGGCGGTTCCGTTGAAGGTCTTGCCGGGGGCGCGACATGCGCCCTTAAGATATATGTCCCGCCGACGCGCGGGCGCAGGTTGTTCAGGGATTTTCTTTACGGGATTGGTTTCCAGGGACCGTTCAGCAGAAGGGTGAACCGTTCGGCCGCGCGCTTCGGAGCACTGTGGCAGAAAGTCGCGCGACTGCTTTACGGAAAGGTGCACGGTTCCAGCGCCGCTGTCGCGGACATTTACGGAACGTTTTACGATGAGCGCCTGGGATCGTACGGCGAAATACGCGAATGGGTTGAGGGAAGAACGTGGCGCCTCGAACCCGACACCGATTTCAGACTGCGTCGCCGGTGGAAAAAGATTGAACCGGACCGCACGCGCAGTCCCGAGTACGTAGCCAAGCGCCAGTTCATGTTCGGCTTCGCGCGATTTCTCAGGCTTATCGGCGCTTCCGAGTTCGCCAGGCAGTATGAATGGTGGACCGCGAAGAGCCAGCCCAACGTGCTGAAACGCGAAGATGCCGGGGACGATCCGGCCGCCGGCCTCTGCGCAATGGACTTTACGCCGGGGCTGGTTCTGCTTCCGTTTCTTCCAATGAGTCCCGCCGACGTGGTGCTGATTGTTTCCGGACTGTTCAGGGGATCGCTCGTTCAGTTTGACAGGCAGAATTTTCGGAAACTGCGCCGGTTCATTTCCCGGCAGGATACCCGGGACGGCGAACTTGAAAAGATGATCGATGTACTGGAACAATACGACCGCTCATATCGCCTTTCTCTCCCGGATATAGCACACCGCGGGCCGCTGTTCCTGTTCAGCCGCGCAGGCAGGCGCCGCGTGCGCGAAGGCTTTGCCGAAGGGTACAGAGCCGCCGGACTTGTGGACGAAAACTCTGCCCGGGTTCTTGAAAGAAGCGCACTCAGGTTTGCCGGGTTCCGCCTGCTTGGCTTACTGCCCCTGGCGGGCACATTCTTCAGGCGCCTGTGGGGCTGTGTTTCCTACAGGCGGCATGTAAGGCGTTTCTGGACCGAACCCGATTACTTTCGCCGGGTATACAGGGCGCGTATGGCCGGGATTCTGTGGGTCTGGCACAGGTCGGGTAAAGCTTCTGTTCGCCGCGTCAGGTTTCTGGAGAGGCACCCCTGCCTCTTCTGGCTGCAGAGGTTTACAGTGGGCCTTCTGCCGGGTCGTCTGCACCTCTGGCTTGCCGAACCTTCGTACGTGGCCGTCCGTGTACGCGATGGCTTTCGGTTTGTTCTCCGTTTTTACCGTGACGCCGCGTTCCGTGAAAACTGGCTAAAGGAACAGGTACTCGAAGGTTACAGTGAAGGCATGCTCAACGACGCCGAACGCGATGACATTCTGAAAACCGTTTCGGAACCCTTCATAGCCAAATATCTCAAGTGCCTCGCCGTGCACTTCGCGACTTTGCCCGTAACTCAGATTGTTTCAGTTGTGACGGGGGGAATAGTAATGGCTTGGCTTCTGCTGAACGGGGCGGCGTGGGCAACCGCGGTAATGGCATTTGTCGGCGTATTCGTTTTCTTTCAGATCTTTCCCGTGTCGCCCGGCTCGATATGCCGTGGCGCTTATGTTGTATATCTGATGAAAAAAGAAAAGAATTACCGCGATTACCTGATTGCCGCGCCCTTATCCTTTGTCAAATACCTCGGTTACCTCGCGTTTCCGATACAGATGGTCGCCCGTTATCCGGCGCTTTCCCGGTTCATGGCGGCAAGGTGGGCCGCGTCGAGCGTGAGGATCGTTCCCGTGTTCGGAGAGAGGGGAGCATTGCTCGAGCACTTTGTCTTTGACGCGTTCTTCAACGTTCCCAGAATCATCGGAAGATGGGCCTGCAGGCGGCCCGGCGAAGTGTTGAGCGCCTGGATGCTTGCGGGAACCGTTCTTCTGTTAATAGTCGCCAGAGGCTGTAATCCGGACTGGAGCGAAACATCCGGTATTAACCTTCTTATCGCGTATGCGGCTGTGTTTGCGGCGCCCAGGATCGTTTTCTATCCCCTGCTAAGTGCACGATTTCATAAATACGGTGACGTATGATTCAGGCGGATAAGTGGGCGAGGAGGGACTCGAACCCCCAAGGCCTGAGCCACAAGATCCTAAATCTTGCGCGTCTGCCAGTTCCGCCACTCGCCCGTTAGGGTCAGACCTTTATTTTTTATTTTTCCGTCTTTCAAGTGTCTTTGTTATCTTACGAATGTGCTCTTCCAGTTTCGTGTCTTCAGCAATCTTCTCCTTTAAAATTCGACGTTGCCGGGTAATACCTGC
The DNA here is from genome assembly GCA_046483125.1 of Kiritimatiellia bacterium. GTDB lineage: Bacteria > Verrucomicrobiota > Kiritimatiellia > UBA8416 > JAWODU01 > JAWODU01. The sequence goes on along the minus strand of JAWODU010000061.1, from coordinate 7,404 downwards.
GTCTGTCCTGAACCCGAAATGCTTTGCAATTTCACGCTGGGTTTTACCTGAAAGCATGCACGATAGTTCGACTGCAATATTCTTGGCCACACCTGCATGGCGTCCATGTGCTCGCAATTCATCTGTTGAAATACCGTATTTCTCAGCTACGACTTCTTGAATCTCTTGTATTTCTGTGCATTCGTTCGGCGAGAATATAAAGTCTGAAAAAGACTTTTTTTTCAAGCGCATCTGTTTTAACTCTTCTTCAGCTTCTTCTATAAATGCCTTGTTTCCTATTGCATATTTACTTGCCGTAAAAGCTTCATTAAGCACTTCATCAGTTTCGCCTATCATACTGTCTACGTATGCGCGGTAAGCCAGACGATTTCCTGTCTGCGTTCTACAGTCCATAAGTGCCAGCCATCGGTAGTCAATCCAGTTCAATTGGAAGGACTTTCTGATGTATCCGCGAAAACTGCTCCATTGGTACTCATGGACATAAGATTGCCGCTCGCTATGGGTCTTTCGTTTCATAAAGGTTGTTTCAGCCGGGTTCATATGAATATACCGCGTCAAACGTAGTACATAATCATTTCCACCGACGACTTTGCATCCATAGCGGCCCTGAAAGCAGTGACCAGGTCGCTGGTATTTATAACGGTAGTACATGCCATAAGCCGTGTTCAGTCTCTGCTCGAATTTGTGGATGTTGCCCAGAGGAGTTTCCACAAAAAGGTGATAGTGATTGGGCATGAGGCAGTAAGCATAAAGTGTGACCCGGTCTTTTTCCAATGCAGAGAGAAGTTGCTCGAGGAAACGTTCGTAATCCTTTTTTGCAAAGAATATTTGTTGCTTACCATTTCCTCTGGAATAGATATGGTATTTTGCTCCATTATATATTATGCGCCAAGGACGTGGCATGATGTACAATGTTGCATTAAAACTGAAAGCGAGTCAACCCAAATAAAAAATAAAGGTCTGACCCTGAAGGGCCTCGCTTGCTTCGGGAACTGTTGCCGGCAACGCCTTGCTATTCGCCGCACAATTTATATAATTACCTGTTGGGAGTGGAAGTACGGGGAGCGCGTACCGGTGGCAGGGCGAAGAAGATAATTGTATAACACACAACAGGAGGTCGAGAATGGCAAACTTGATAGACAAGGTTCACTGGCTGGGGCACGCAAGTTTCGTTGTTCGGAACGGGAAGGTCATCTATTTCGATCCTTACCATATAAGCATAAACGATAAGGCCGATATCATCCTGGTTTCTCATGAGCATTTCGATCACTGCTCGCCGGATGACATCAGGAAGATCGTTCAGCCGTCTACGGTCATTGTCACAGTGCCGGACAACCAATCGAAGCTTGCTTCTATCGCCGAAGAGATCGCCGATATCAAATACGTCAAGCCGGGCGACAGGCTGACGGTACAGGGCATCGACATAGAAGCTGTGTCGGCATACAACACGAACAAGAGTTTTCATCCAGAGGCAAACAACTGGGTGGGCTTTGTTCTGGAAGTAGATGGAGAGACTATCTACCACGCAGGCGACACCGACCTGATTCCGGAAATGGGCTCGGTCAAATGCGACATCGCATTACTGCCGGTTTCCGGCACGTACGTAATGACTGCGGAAGAAGCGGCAAAGGCGGCGGCTCAAATCAAACCCGGGATAGCCATCCCTATGCATTATGGCGATATTGTAGGTGATGAAAGTGATGCACAGCGGTTTCAATCCCTTTGTGAATGTGAAGTACGGGTTCTTAACGCGGAATAATGAGATTGTAGAAAACCGCTGATAAGCCGTTTGGACGCCCTGGCATTAAGGGGGCAGGGGTCAGGGGAGCCTGCGATTTCTGCGCGAGAAACAGGGCGATGGCGATGGGGAAACGACTGATGTCCGTATAGTGCTTGCCGGGCATAGAAAAGGACCATGAATGATAATGCAGGATGGGCAGTCGATACTTTTTACGGGTGATTCCATAACAGATTGCGGCCGCGCACGGCCGCTGGGACAGGGCCCAGGCCTTGGCGACGGCTATGTAGCCTTGATAGACAGCCTCCTGGCCGCATCCCACCCCGAACGCCGTATCAGGGTTCTCAATACGGGGATTGGGGGTAACCGTGTAACCGACCTTGAGACCCGCTGGAGAGGCGATGTTGCTGCCCACCATCCGGACTGGCTGTCCGTAATGATCGGCATCAACGACGTCTGGCGCCAGTTCGACAACGCAGCGGATCCGAATCAGGTTACAGTCGACCGCTACGAAATGGTCTACCGCAGTCTGCTTGAGCAAATTCGACCCAGCGTTTTTGGTCTTGTCCTGATGACACCCTATGTAATTGAGCCCGACACGACTGAGCCGATGCGCAAACGCATGGACTTATACAGCGAGGTCGTCAAACGCCTGGCCGACGACTACAGTGCCGTATTTGTTGATGTTCAAGCAGCGTTTGATCGTTACCTTGTCCATCGTTCAGCCAAATCACTCGCCGATGATCGTATCCACCCCAATAGAACCGGGCATATGATCATCGCCACCGCCTTTCTAACCGCGGTAGGCTTTGATTGACGACCGGCCGACAAGCCGCTCGATCCACCTGCCGCAGGCGTCTTCGGCCTCTTCCAGGTAATCGCCTATATTCCTTATGTTCAGTGACATGCTTTGCCGTGGCATGTCCTTGATCCCGTCAAAGATACATAGTAATACATTGAGGTTTGTACATGCGGGAAGCGACGATGTAAACGGCTAATCACTTCGGGCCGCGTTGTTCGCGGTCTGGCTCGAAACCGTGCAGGAGGCTGAATGAAACCAAACATAATCTACATTCTGGCCGACGACATGGGGTACGGCGATCTCGGAGCCAACAATCCCGAATCAAAAATCCCCACTCCCAATCTTGACAGACTGGCCGCCGGGGGAATGCGTTTTACCAACGCTCACTCCGGGACCAGCGTATGTACGCCCAGCCGGTATAACGTTCTGACCGGACGCTACTGCTGGCGGTCAAAGCTCAAGACGGGCATTGTCTGGGAGTGGGACGATGCCCTGATTGAACCCGTGCGGCTGACCGTCGCGGAACTGCTCCGCCGGAACGGTTACCACACGGCGTGCCTGGGCAAGTGGCATCTGGGCTGGAACTGGCCGCGCAAGGAGGGCTCGAAGCCGTGGCCTGAACGCGAGCCCGGCGAACGCCGCCCGTTGGAAGAGCGCCTGGTTTGCGAACAGGACGTGGACTTCACGGCGCGAATCGGGGGAGGGCCCGTGGATAACGGTTTCGATACCTACTTCGGCGTGGACGTCCCGAACTTTCCTCCGTACACGTGGTTCGAGGACGATCACGTCAGCGAAGTCCCCACCGTACCCAAACCTCCGGTAAAGGAAATGTACGGAGAGGATGGCCTGATGGTTCCGGACTGGAAACTTGAACCGATGATCCCGGAGTTCACGCGCCGCGCGGTAAAGCTGATAGAGGAACAGGCCGGCAGGCCTGAAGGCGAACGGAAACCGTATTTTCTCTATTTCCCGCTCACTTCCCCGCATTCCCCTGTCGTTCCGAACAGGGAATTCATCGGAAAGAGCGGCGCCGGACCTTACGGCGATTTCGTGTGCGAGGTGGACTGGATCGTGGGCGAGGTGATGAACGCGCTGGAACGGACCGGTACGGCGAACGACACGCTTATCATTTTCACGAGCGACAACGGCCCGGAAAGCCGCACGTTCGACGAGATAGGCTGTTACACGCGCATACGGGACTACGGCCATTACAGCATGGGAAATCTCCGGGGAATAAAGCGGGACGCGTGGGAGGGCGGCCACCGCGAGCCCTTCGTGGCCAGGTGGCCCGACGTCATTCCCGCGGGCAGTGTATGCGACCAGGTAACGGTGCTCGGGGACCTCTTAGCAACGTGCGCGGATATTGTCGGGACCCGGGTCCCGGAAGGCGCGGGCGAGGACAGTGTATCAATACTGCCGCTCCTTAAGGGGCAGACCGACAAACCCGTGCGCGAGTGCGCCGTTCATCACAGCATGAACGGGCGCTTCGCCATACAGAAAGATAACTGGGTTTTTATCGACAGCCCCACGGGCGACGACAACAAGGAACCGGAATGGCACAGAAAGAACCGCGGCTACGAGCCGCACGACTGCCCGGGAGAACTGTACGATCTGAGCAAGGATCTTTCTGAACGAACGAACCTGTACCGCGAGCGCCCGGAAATAGTGCGTGAGCTTTCGGCGCTTCTGGCCGAGGTCAAAGGGGATGAAGCCCCCTCGGGCAAAGACGCCGCGCAGTCCGGAGATTTTCCGGCATGATATAAGACTGCATATGACTGACAGACAGCCCAATATTTTATTCCTGTTTCCCGACCAGCATCGGCCGGACTGGCTGGGATGTAACGGCGATCTGCCTTTGCGTACTCCCAATCTGGACCGTCTCGCCGGGAACGGCGCCCGGTTCATCAACGCGTTTACGCCCTCGCCCCTGTGCGCGCCCGCAAGGGCCTGCCTGGCGACGGGCCGCGATTACCGCCGGTGCGGCGTCGTTAACAACGGCCAGAACACTCCCGTGTCCCTGCCGAATTATTACCGCGGCCTTCGTGACGCCGGGTACGAAGTGTGCGGTGTTGGCAAGTTCGATATTCACAAGGCGGACCACGATCAGGGACTTGAAGGGCAGAACCTGATAAGGGAATACGGATTCACTTCAGGAATTGACAATGAGGGCAAATGGGACGCGATCCTCAAGTATCGCGGCAACGGATTGGGGTCTTTCACCCGGTAAACAGTCTTCCCATCGCGATTCAGCGTCAGGTTGCCGGCCGCATCCACAATCGTCTGAATCTGCATCGGCACACCCTGCTCTATCACCTTGTCATCATATGATTCGTCCAACAGCTCAAAACCGGGATCTCTTCGAAACCGGGTACGCGTCTTACCTTCCTTGTCAGTCAGGTACGTAACTATGTAGTTGGGAAAGACCTGGTACTCGGCATACACTCCGGTACGCTCACTGGTTGTCTCAATCAGGTTCTTATCTTCCGTGTCGGCGAAAAGAATGAAGTTGATATTGTTTGAGCCGGCAAGACATTCCACCTCGTACTCCACAGACAGAGGTCCCTCGAATCGTTTGTTGATCCAGATCGTTCCCATAACGGTGCCCCCTGCACTGCAATCCCACCGAAACTCACCGTTCTCAACTGTTACTTCACCATTCGATTCAATCACCAGATCATCAGCCGAAACAAAATCATTCGAATACAAGAGCTTGCCGGACATATTGCTTACCTCCATCTACTGTCTACTGCCAGAATGTGGCCACGAGAATACACAAGAAGCGGGAGAAACACAAGGAGATACCTTTTTCTTTGTGGCCTGAGGCGTCGTGGCCTATCCCCCGGAGGAAACATGACCCCCTGTCTCTCTGGCCGGTTACCCTTGGCCATCTGGTTCCCGATCAACCGGGGGGCAATCCCTGGCGGCGCAGTTCGATGATGTTCGGTGTAAATCCGCCCGCGCCCACGTAGAAGTCTGAAATGTGTTCGCGGTTTCCACGCAGCATTGCAGCATAGTGAAGCAAAGCAAACGGAATTGGAGAATCGATGCTGACCTTCCTTCTGCCTGGAACGGAAACAAACAGACCGTCACGCCGGAAGTTTGAGACAATCCACGAAGCCAGTCTGTCCGCACGTGTCTGCCAGATAGAATCCCCCGTGCTTTCGTATAATTCGCATAACCCGACGAGTGTGCCGGCAACGTCTCGGGCTGACGCCGTCTGAGCAGACTGACAACCCGCGGTCAACAAAAGCCCGTCTGCAAGGCTGATGGCGATGTCAAGAAGCCTGGAATCGCCAGACGCCCGGTATCCGCGTACATAGGCCAGCAACATCGTCCCGCATGCTTTAACGGGCTCCAGCTTCTTTGATGGACAGTAGCCGACGTCGGCGTAAGCATCATCCGGTTCAAGTCGAGTGCCGTCATTGAGAACACACATAAAAAGGCGAGAACCCGGATCATAGGAATACTTTGACAATGCCAGCAGGTCCCTTATAACCAGCGCAGCGAATGGCTTGCCCAAATCCGTATTGAGCAATGCGGCCGCATTAAGGAGTGCAATTGCAACTACGCCGTATCGCATCAGGATCACACGATCATGCAGAACGCTGGTTTCGTTGACATCCTCCCGTTGACCCAACGGTGGCTTGAAAGACTCGCGTACCCGGCACGGAACCCGGTGGTTGAACTGGTATCCGCCCAGTCCTGTTGTCGAATGGCGAATCTGTTCATACCGTGACAGCAGGTTTTGCGACCATTCAATAGCCTTCCGGTGACCATTCAGCCCATGCAACACTGCAGCGGCAACTATTAGATCACTGCCGGTATTTATGAATGACAGCGCCTGGTTCTCAATTATCGGGAGAGGACCGGGAGTGAATTCTGTGTCCCACTTGCTATCCCACGCTTCGTAGTGCCCATGCCGGTTGAACAGGAGTGTCTGCCAGTCCCGGATGTGAGCATGCCAGAATGCTTCTATAAAACGTTCTGTAACGGTCGGTGCAACGCTGTGCATACGATGGAAACACGGGTAAACACATTTGAGCTCATGGTTCCCGGGAACGTTAGTGCCGGATGCCAGATCATGCATTGAATGACCGCCCCAGTAGAAAAGCCCGGAAACAGGATCGTGAATAGCCTCAATTGCGGCTGTCAGCCAGGAGTCAATATGCCCCTCGAGTTCGCGGTTTTCCGTCATGCGAACAAGAGTGTCTGCCGCTCTCAGGAAATTCTGTTGCCTTGCAAAATTTGACAGAGTGTAGCAGTCCCACATCAGCGGAGCGCCCGTTGTCATGTCGAAGGCGTCGGCCAGTAAAACAGGGTGATACTGACGGCAACGGTCAAAGACAGTGTCCAAATGCTGTGACACTGTTGAGATAATAGTATCGTATTCCATTTCGAAGAACCGGCACTTCTACCGGCAAGATCGTGAATACCGTTTTTTGGAAAGAGCAGTATACTGCCCTTGCTTCTGTTCTTCAAGTTGGCGTTCGATCTGCGGTAAGCGGGTCCCGGGCCAGGGGGGTGAGCCCTTGCATTAGTATTTAAGCATTGTTCCGGCTTGTGAAGAAAGCACGCTCGCAAGAGTACCGAATGCATGCGGCGGTCACGCGAGAATGTTAGATGTTGAGCCCTGACCGCTATTCACCTCTATTTACCCTAAAAGACACACAATCTGAAACACCCATTTTACGCCACAGCGCACAACTGAAGTTTTGCCATAAGGGAACACAGACAAGATTCATAGGAAAATCGAGGATTTTGAGGCTACTTGGCGGGAAAATGCGAAAAAGCTGATGTTTTCTCTTTTTTTGTCTTGACTCTTATAGGTAATTATATAATAGTGCATACAAGAACGATGAGTCCT
>JAWODU010000112.1:0-5708 GCA_046483125.1 Kiritimatiellia bacterium | reverse complement strand
AGACGTGGAGCCTCGCCACGCCGCGCTCGCGGGCGACCTCCGCGGCCCTCCCGAGAAGCTCGATCCGCGGCTCGCCCGAAGGAAGGATGGAAACGGAGATATCGAGCCCCACCGCCCGCTTTCTCCAATATGCCCTGCGGCACCGCGGCTCCCAGCAAACCAACAGAGGCTCCCAGAGCGGTAAAAACCAGGGAAAACCGCATTTCGCTTCCGAAGGATTCGCAAATCGGATCGCAAGCTTGCCGCTTCTGCAAGGCCCCGCGGGCTGAGCTGTATTCGTATACGCGAAGCCCGTGGAAACGAAGCAGAAGCGGTGAGATCGCGGTTCGATTTGCGAACGAAATGCGTGACGCGGGGCTACAGGGCAAGAACAGAGCCCAGAGACCCCGAACCCCTCCCGCGCTCCAAGCTGCGTGGCGCGGGGGGAAGGCCCCTCTGCCCCACATTGGCATTGACTCCACCGTGCTGATTCCTGAGGATAACCCCCATGACCAGGAACACAGCCGAAACAACGCTCAACACGATAATATCGCTCTGCAAACGGCGCGGCTTCATCTTCCAGACATCCGAAATCTACGGCGGCATAAACGGCTTCTGGGACTACGGCCCGCTGGGATGCGAACTCAAGCGCAACATACGCGATTCCTGGTGGAAGAACGTAGTACAGGACCGCGAAAACGTCGTCGGCCTGGATTCCTCCATAATCATGCACCCGAAAACGTGGGAGGCTTCCGGCCATGTCGGCGGCTTCTCCGACCCGATGGTGGACTGCAAGAGCTGTAAGCGCCGGTACAAGGCGGACCAGCTCTGCGAGGACCAGGGCGCCGAACTGCTGGAAACGGAAACCGGTTTCGCCCTGCCCGAAGGCGTCAAGTGCCCGGAGTGCGGCTCGAAGGATCTGACGGAACCCCGGGCGTTCGACCTGATGTTCAAGACGGCCATAGGGCCCGTGGAGGACGAATCCTCAAGGGCCTACCTCAGGCCCGAAACGGCCCAGGGCATCTTCACGCAGTTCTCAAACGTGCTGGCGGTGTCGAGACAGAAGATACCGTTCGGCATAGGCCAGATAGGAAAGGCGTTCCGCAACGAAATCAACCCGCGCAATTACACGTTCCGCTCGCGGGAATTCGAGCAGATGGAACTCGAGTTTTTCACGGACCCGGAAAGCGGAGCCCGGTGGCACGAATACTGGATTGACGAACGTCTCAAGTGGTACGCGGAAATCGGCCTGGAATCCGGGAGCCTCGACAAGTACGTGTACCCGAAGGAAAAGCTCGCCCATTACGCTTCGGCATGCGTGGATATCCGGTACGATTTTCCATTCGGCATGCAGGAGCTTGAAGGCATAGCGGTGCGCGGGGATTTCGACCTGCGACGCCACCAGGAGTACAGCGGACGTTCCATGGAATACTTCGACCAGGAAAGCGGCCGCAAATTCATTCCCCACGTGGTTGAACCTTCGGCCGGAGTCGACAGGATAGCCCTTGCGCTCCTGTGCAACGCCTTCCGCTGTGAATGGGTGCCCAAGGGCGGCGAAGGGGAGATCCAACCGGCGGAACCCGGCGCGAAGGCCCCGGAAGGCTATGAAGCCAGAAACGTGATGCGTTTTGCCCCGGCGGCCGCTCCCGTGAAAGCGGCAATCTTTCCGCTGTTGAAGAACAAGGAACCGCTCGTTGCGAAGGCGCGCGGGATTTACGAAGACCTTTCCCGGCACTGGGCGTGTTTCTACGACCAGACCGGCGCGATAGGCCGCCGGTACAGGCGACAGGACGAAATCGGCACGCCGCTGGGCATAACGGTGGATTTCGACACCCTTGAAGACAACACGGTAACGGTGCGCGACCGCGACACGATGGAACAGGTACGCGTCAGGAGCGAGGAACTGCCGGAGCGGGTTCACAAACTGCTGGCCGGAAACTGAGACTGCGCGCTGTAGAAATACCATGGAAATAGCATCCATACTGAAACAGGTGGAAAAAGGGGAAATCTCCACCGGGGAAGCGGAAGAGCTTATTATTTCCTCCACGGAACTGGATCTCGGTTTCGCGAGGGTGGATACGGACCGGGTGCGCAGGTGCGGCATTCCGGAGGTTATTTACTGCCCCGGCAAAACCGCGGCGCAGGTAACGGAAATCATGACGGCCATGAGAAACGCGGGGCAGGATGTACTGGCCACGAAGGCCGATGCCTCCAAATACGCCGAAATCCGGAAGGTTCTTCCCAGCGCGGAGTACCACGAAACCGCGGAGGCAATAACGCTTGACGTAGCGCCCCGCAGGGAGCCCGTGGGAATGGTGGCGGTAATAAGCGCGGGCACGTCGGACGCCCGGGCCGCGGAAGAAGCCGCCCTTACCGCCGAGCGCATGGGAGCGAATGTAACGAGAATCGCCGACGTCGGCATAGCGGGCCTGCACAGGCTCCTCAAGCACCTCGATACGCTCAAGACCGTGCGCGTGGCGGTAGTGGCCGCGGGCATGGAAGGGGCTCTGCCCTCGGTAGTGGGGGGACTCATTGACAAACCGGTGGTGGCGCTTCCCACCAGCGTAGGCTACGGCACTTCGCTGGGAGGCATTTCGGCCATGCTTGCCATGCTCAACTCCTGCGTCCCCGGCATTACCGTGGTGAACATAGACAACGGTTTCGGAGCGGGCGTGGCGGCCGCGCTGATAAACCGGCTTGGAGAAAAGGCGGCGTAAGCGCCCGTCGACACGCAGGATGAAAACACTTCGCTTCAACAGCTCGGGCGGCGCCAGCGGGGACATGATCCTTGCCTGTTTCTTCGATCTGGGAGTGGATAAGGACGCGGTGGAAACAGCGCTCAAGTCACTGTCGATCGAGGAATTCCATATACATCATGACCGCGTTAACAGAAACGGCCTCAAGGGTTCCTCGGTGCGGGTTGAAACATCCGAATCGCACTCTCACAGGAAACTCCGCGACATTCGAGGAATCGTCGGAAACTCCTCCCTGCCGGAAACCGTAAAAGAATCCTGCATGCGGGTCTTCCGGCGGCTGGCCGAAGCCGAGGCAAGAGCGCATGATACTTCGCCGGAAGAAGTCCATTTCCACGAAGTGGGCGCGCTGGATTCGATCGTGGACATAGCGGGCTCGTGTTTTGCCCTGGACTCTCTCGGCGTAAAGACCGTGTCCGCGGGTCCCCTTCCTCTGGGTAACGGCGTTATCAACTCCCGCCACGGTCCCCTGCCCGTTCCCGTTCCGGCGACCGTGGAACTGCTCAAGGGACGCAGGGTGTACCATACCGAAGAACAGGCCGAACTTGTTACTCCCACCGGAGCCGCGCTTTTGAGTACGTGGTGCGACGGACCGGAACCCTCAGGCGGAACACTAATCAAAACCGGCCTCGGCTTCGGCCGGCGGGAACTGTCTTCCCGGCCGAACGCCCTTCGGGCCATTCTGATGGAAACGGCGCCGGACCCCGAAGACGGCCCCGACTGCCTGGTGCTGGAATGCACCATCGACGACACCACACCGGAACTTATCGGCTCGATGTGCGGCAGACTGCTGGAAAACGGCGCGCTGGAGACATTTACCACGCCGGTACAGATGAAAAAACAGCGCCCCGGCGTACTTCTCACCGTGCTGTGCAGGCCCCGCGACAGGGAGACAATGCTGGAAACCGTTTTCGGCGAAAGCACCACTTTCGGAATAAGAGAATACATCTCGCGAAGGACCGTTCTTGCCAGAAGATTCGTTAAAGTGCAGACTCCTTACGGAGAGGTAAATGTGAAAACAGGCTCCTGGCAAGGCAAAGACATAACCAGCCTTCCGGAATATGACGACTGCGCCCGCCTGGCCGTCGCCGCCGGCGTCCCGGCCAGGGCGGTTTACGAAGCCGCCTCGGCGGCGGTTCACGCATTGGGAGAAAAAAATGAGTAAAGAAGAAAACAGATTGAAAGCCGGCCGATCGCGCTCTTTCGCCGTTTGGACCCTGGCGCTGTTTCTTCTGGCGTCGGGCGCCGCTTCATGCCGCCGGCACGATTACCGGCTGGCGTACATAAATGTGCCTGGGATGAAGGACGCCGCGACGGCGGCAATGGTCTACAACGCTATCGCCCACGAGATCGAAAGGAAGGAACCCCGGTACCACGTTGACACAAACAAAGGAATACTGACCTGTTTCGGACACGTTAAACAACTGCGTCCGCCAATGGTTCACCGCAGAATAGAAGATTCCCTGAACGACCTGCGTATGCCGGGGAAAATTCTCCGGGCAAAGCCCGCCCCTGCGCAGGGGTTTCACGAACGTTTTGCGGTGGCCGTCCAGGTCACGGACATGGACAGCGTTGTCAAAGCCAACAGGGCCATTGCCGCAGTGTCTACGGCAGTTCGATCCCCTCAGGCTTCCGAGAACTTAAGAAAACACATTGCAATCGACATCGATGACCGCAGTGTGCGGGTGAAATACAACAGTATTGAGCTCTCTCTCAAGAACCTGGAGCACGCCGTTGCCAACGCGGGACTGCAGGCCAACGAAGTGCCGCCCAGACTCGGGCGCGAGACCGCACTCAAGCATGGGTGGTAGGGGTTGGTCATTGGTAATCGGGCCTCTTTTGTGCTTTGAATACACTCTCCGCCGGCGTACACTATCACCATGATCACGATAATGATGGCGGAGATCTTTATTGAAGCCGGTTTGCTCTGCGCCATTCTCTACTTCGTTGCCAGGCACGAAGCCGACTACAGTTTTGCGAAGGTGGCGATGGTAGCCGCGGGAATTTCCGTGGGAAGCCTGATCATACACGCCGTCACCGACGCACACGTCCCCGACAACCTGAAGTGGACGCTTTATATCGCGGACGTCGCGTTCGCCGCTTTGATGATTATGACTTTCTGCTGGGTTTCCGCCGCCAAGTCGGTCATTGTCATCGTAATCTTTTCCAGTTTCCATCTCGCGGCGCAGGCCGGAGTAAAGGCGCTGGATAAACGCATGCAGAAGGCAACCGCACCTGTAATGACAATGACCTCCGAACGCGCCGAAATCATGAAAGAAATCCAAAAGGAAATCATCATGCAGGGAAACAGGGCGGCAAAGTCCTGGAAACCAAAACACACCCCGCCTCCGTGCCGCATTCCCGAACCCACGCCCGCGCCGGAGACCAACTCACCGGATGTGACGGAAAAGCCGCCGCAAAAGCCGCAAATACAGATGCCGGCGGCACCGGCCGCCGCACGCTCCCCAGAACCTCATGAGGAACCGCCCGGGGAAATTGAAGAGAAAGCCGGAGAGGAAGACGAAACCGTATCGTCCGGCTGGGCGGAAGCCAGAAAAACAATCGATATTACGGGTATTGTCAAAGGCTCGGGAGGCAAGTACGCGGCCCTGATCAATTCTTCCGTTACCGAACAGGGAGACGTAGTTTCGGTGCGGCACGAGGGAAAACTTTACACGTGGCGGGTCGGAAAGATCGAAAACAACGGGCTTGAGCTCACGCCTGTCGGCGTGCGCGAGTAGAGACATCCGCCCGCCGCCCCTGCCCCGCCGTCGCCGCTGAAGACTGTAGGCGTGCGGCCTGATTGCAGAGATGACGTGCGAGATAGCTGCGGAAGCGCAAGGGCCGGTTTCGCGTCCTGTGACGGCCTTGGTGTCCGACATTCCTCAAGGTGCTGAAGCGCAAGTGTCGCAGTGAGTGCGGATTCAGCAAGCTGATGAGGCGTATGCTTCGATCGATTGAAGAAGCGGCCCCCGG
>JAWODU010000087.1:0-9456 GCA_046483125.1 Kiritimatiellia bacterium | reverse complement strand
AGGACCTTAATTTGCGATGTTACACGTCAGATCACCATCCATTCCGGATATCCAGCCAAAATCAAAATCGTTCAGATGAAGATCATACAATTTATACATAATATACCGCGCCCGGTATCATCTGGACGCCGGGGTGGGAGCGTCGGTACATGTTCCACAGGTGAGGAACCACTTCTTTGACGGGCCCTTCCTCGTGGCCTACATGACAGCGGGGGCCGCACCCCCCGAGAGCCGACTGCATCATGGTCGTTTCCTTTCCAAACCATTCAGTTCGGCCGCACAATACGCCCACCGTATCCAGCCACACAGGCATCTGAATCGGCCGGTCACCGGCGCTGTGAGGAACCGGGCTGTGGTAACTGTCAACGCGCGAGCGTCCAAGCCGGTATCTTATATGAAGACTGTTGGGCGGATTAATATGGTTGCCGCCCGGCTTACACTTACTGCCGATTATAACCTGGCGGAAGACGTCGTAACCCACGGCCGAGCCGACAGCGGGATGCTTAACGGAGCGCAGATTACACTGCCATGCCGGGTCAGCCGGATCGTTGTCCTGTTTCACCAGCTCCATGTGAAACGGCTCTCCGTTGATTTCCATCTCCGGTGCTTTCCTGAAACTGATAACGTCCATGCCCAGCTTCGTGTCATGAACCTTCAGCAACTGACCGCTTTTCCCGTCATACCCCAGAACCAGAGAACCAATTGAAAAAGTGCGCATCCCGTTACCTCCGCTGAAATCTGCCTGCCTGTTTTTACAGCTCTTTCCTCTATTCTCATGTGTAACCTAATAAGCCTCCGTTGTCCAGCAGGGCGCTTCAATTCAGTCCTGTTGGTGATTTCTCTGGTATTCCAGCCGTGAACAATACATCATCGGGACAGGATACAAGGAGATTAAAACCATGAGGCCGGCACCTGTCACCAGCAGTATATTGTCATTTGCCCGCTATTCGGCTGACATTGTGTTTGTCCCGGCGTTACTGTCTCTCTTTGCCATGAGCTGTACTTCATCACACGAACCCGCCGCCGCCCCCGATGTTCCCGAAAAAGGCTATCAACTGCTCCACGAAATCGCAGACAATTACGGCCTGCCTGAACCTTTTATTCAACATGACCGGCTTTACATACAGGACCGCAACACCAGCGCGGTTTTTCACATGAACAGCCGCAAATTTATTTTCAACGGAACACTTATCTGGCTTAATTCCCCGGTTGTTACTCGCAGTGAAACATGGAGCCTGTCCGGCGTCGATGTTACAAACACAATCGACCCCCTGCTTGATTCATCGGCCGTCCTGCATTCGCGCTCCTGCAAGACTATTGTGCTGGATGCCGGACACGGGGGCACCGACAGCGGTGCGATAGGGCGAAGAAACGCGCTGGAAAAGACTATAACACTGGATATTGCGCGCTGTGTGAAACGGAAACTATTGCGGCACGGGCGCGACATAAGACTTACGCGCAACAGCGACGTCTACGTGGCACTCGGAGAAAGATCGGCCGCCGCCCGCCGGCTGGACGCGGACGTATTTGTGAGCATTCACGCGAATTCCGCCCACAACTCAAGGGCCTCGGGCATCGAAACCTACACTCTCCCCGTTTCGGGCTGTCCGTCAACATCCGGGACGGAGGACGAACGTACTTATCCGGGCAATACTCACAACAGGGCCAGCATGCTTCTGGCATACTATGTTCACAGGGAACTCCTGAAGAGAGCAGACGGACCGGACCGCGGTATCCGCAGGGCACGGTTTGACGTTCTTCGTGAAGCTCCCTGCCCGGCGGTACTGGTGGAATGCGGCTTTCTGTCCAACCGCGTGGAGGAAAAACTCCTGCTCAACCCCGATTACCGGGACAAGCTTGCCGAGGGCATCGCCCGGGGTATTCTCACCTACATCAGCGCGCCGTGAACTACAGGGTATTATCTATGCTTCCGTCCGGAAGCATGTTGTCCGGGTGAGGCCTGCCTTCTTCTTCCATTGCGTACCTGACGCACGAATCATGATCGCCGTGACAGTAATTGTTTATCCAATACTCGTCCAGTTGCCCCCGCTCGAAAAACAACTTCATCGGGCATACCCGGTACCATTTACACTCCCGCTTTTCCGCCTGCTCGGTCACTCGGGAATCTTGTCCTTCTCTTCGTACTTGGCAACAAGGTCGTCAGCGGTCAGAAGAACAAGGTCTTTGTCATCCAGCTTAATTTCCGTTCCGCCGAACTCCCTGTAGATTACCCGATCACCTACAGCCACTTCTTCAGTTGCGTCTTCCGCTACGGCTATAACTTTACCCTCTTTCTTTTTTTCCTGAGCAGTGTCCGGTATTACGATCCCGCCCTTTGTCTCTTCAGAAGACCCGGAAGGTTTTACTACTACACGTCCGTTCATCGGTCGAAGTTTCATTATCCACTCCTTTCACTCTTTATCCCCAGCAGGGGAGCCAGTTTGCTTTTGTCAAATCCTACCACAATACGGCCGTTTATGTCTATCTGCGGTACAGCCTGCTGTCCGCTTCGTCTCATGATCTCGCGTGCCGCATTTTCGTCCCGCGATACGTCCACGGCTCTGAATGAAATCCCGTTTTCCCTGAGGTAACTCTTGACCATTCCGCACGGCGGGCATCCCGGACTGGTATATACTGTTACTCTCAGTTTTTTCTTCTTGGACGGTTTAGCCAGATGAGCCGGCGCCGCGCCGCCGAGTCGCACAGCATAGAACGATGCGCTTTCCACCCCTTCAATACGGTTGATTTCCCTGCCGTTCTTCAGGATGAGCACCGTCGGCACCTCGCTCACGTTGTAGTCCTTGTGCAATCCCTTTACTTCGGTAACATCCACAACGCAAACAGGAACGTCCTTATAATCCTTCGAAAACTTTTCCAGCTCACTCAGCGCTCTCTGCGACGCCTCTGAAAAAGACCCCACGAACGCCAGTGCCAGGTAATCCCGGTGCACCCTTTCCTGCTTTTTGAAATCATTCAGATCCTGTATCCGTACAAGCATTTCTGTCTACACTCCCCGCCAATAATATATAATCCCGCCTTGTCCTTTGAAACCCCTTCTGCTCTTTCCTGCAAGGACAATTCAGCCCTGAAGTTCACGTACACTAACATTAGTATTATCCGTGATCTTGAGTCAAGCTGTATAACTTACTGCTGAAAATCACTCCTGAAATGCCATGGGTTGATTAGCCCGCGTTGCCGGTTGCTCGATATGCGTACTTGAGATGAGTCAGCTTTTCATCGCCGCTATGGCTATTTCCGCGGCGTTGACAAGCGGATAGGCTATCGGAGATGCCGTTAACGCCGGGTGCGTGCCGGTCTGGAACAATGCCATATCCTCGGCAGTCATTTTCTCCTGGATGCATGCCGAGAGGGTATTGACGATCTCGCCCACCCCGGCGTCACCGAGCACCTGCCCCCCCAGCACGACGCCCGAGGATTTTTCGAAAAGAAGTTTCATCCTGGTTTTCTGAGCGCCGGGCATGCTTCCAGGGTGACGGTTGGGGCCTTCAACCAGGCCGACGGCAACTTCGTATCCCGCCGCCGATGCCGATGCCTCGGTCATGCCGGCTGTAGCCAGTGCAAGGTCCCCGACACGGGTAGACCATACCCCTACGGTTCCGATGTTCTCCCTCTTGATTCCGTAGACGTTGGCGCCCGCAATTCGCGCCTCAAGCGTGGCTATCGACGCGAGCTTCAGCGGCGAAGGATTTCCGCCGAAAAACGAAAACTTTTCGGCACAATCGCCGCACGCGAACACACTGTCGTCGGAAGTCTTCATGTTACGATCAACCGCTATTGAGCCGCTCCCGGCGATGTTCAAACCCGCCTCACGCGCGAGATTCACGTTCGCCCTGGCGCCAATACCCAGAATCACTACGTCGGCCTTGAGCTCGTTGCCGCCGTCCAGTGTTACCGACCCCACTGTCTCTTTGCCCTTGATAGCCGTAACCTTTGTGCCGGTCAGTATT
This sequence comes from Kiritimatiellia bacterium, assembly GCA_046483125.1. Classification (GTDB taxonomy): domain Bacteria; phylum Verrucomicrobiota; class Kiritimatiellia; order UBA8416; family JAWODU01; genus JAWODU01. The sequence goes on along the minus strand of JAWODU010000087.1, from coordinate 5,488 downwards.
TTTACACCCCTGTTTGACAGGTGTTTTTCCATCTCTATGCAGAATTCATGATCGTAGGCAAGACTGAGACAGCGTTCCTCCATTTCCACTACCGTTACGTTTTGCACGCCGCTTTTCTTGATTTCATCCGCGAATTCTATACCGATGAACCCCCCGCCGATAATCACCACGTCGCCGGCTTCTTTCAAGCGCTCCTGCAAACCGGCCAGGTAATCAACGTCCTTGTAGATTGCAAAAACCCCATCCTTATCCACTCCGGGTATCGGTGGCACAACCGGGATTGAACCCGTCGCCAGTATCAACTTTTCGTAGTCAATATCGTCTTTTACCGTAACAGCCTTTTTCGCCCCCGTATCGATTTGTGTCACTTCGGCTACGCACAAATCAATTCCGTTGGATTCGAGGGCCTTATCCGGGATAAGGTTTTTATCCGGGCTCCCCACCGTACCGAATATGTAAGGAATGCCGCAGGGAATAAGAACACGGTCTTCCTGCCGTGCAACCATGATTTTCTTTTTTGCGTAGTGACGCCGCGCAGTAATGCCCGCGACTATCCCTGCAGCACTTCCCCCGACAACCAGAACATCCGTTCTCATTTTATTACCTTCCAGTCTATACGTTGCTGCCTGTCAGTCTTACCGTACTACCTGTGCCCGTCTACGGCACCGGTTCGAAACCCAAAACAATATACATACTGTGTCCCCAGTCAACTCCATTTCGCCCATGTACCGCTTGACACTGTTCTAGATACCTACTAATGTTCAATTTTTTGAACACATTGTCATATGCGGGTGCTCCGTAGATTGCGGAAACAATGAAAACCAATGAAATAAAGGTAACCTTTCAGCCCGCGGGCCGGAGTGTCTATGTCCTGCCCGGCACTCTCCTTCTTGAAGCCGCCGGAAGAGCCGGTATCCCGCTCCAGACCCCGTGCGGAGGAAGGGGCACTTGCGGAAAGTGCAAAGTAAGAGTCATTGACGGCCACTGCCCCGCGTCATCGTCGGCTCAGAAGGCCCTGACTGCCGATCAGCTCAAAAGCAATTATCGGCTCGCGTGCCAGACCTACATCGAAGAAACGCTCGTTGTGGAAATTCCGCATGAATCCCGCATGGAATCCTCGGATCAGATTCTTACCCATCATGCGGACAGTGCCGGCCGGGCATTACGGCCGGTTGTTGCTAAAGTACACTTTCGACTCGATCCCCCGGCCGGCGGCAGGGCTGAATCCGATGTGTCCAGAATCAAGGCGGCACTGCCTCCCCTTAAAATCCCCTACCGCCTTCTCGTAAAGCTTTCCGCTTTTCTGCGAACAAACAACTGGCAGGGCACAGCGGTAATTGCCGGCGATCGCCTGCTTCAGCTTGAAAAAGGAGACACGACGGCTTCCACCTACGGCATTGCAATTGACATGGGAACTACCACCGTGGTAGGTACACTGTTGGATCTCGCAAGCGGTGACGAATGCGCGGTTTCCTCGACAATGAATCCCCAGGTGGCCTTCGGTGACGACGTGATTTCCCGGATATCCCGGGTCAGAGATCATTACGGTACCCTCGCGGATATACAGCACTCTGCGATCAAGGCCGTCAATTCGGTTATTCACAATCTGGCGGATAAGGCGGGAATAGACCCGCAAAGCATTTACGAAGTGGTCGTTGCAGGCAATTCCACGATGCAGGAGCTTCTTTGCGGCCTTAATCCCTGCGCGCTTGGAGAAGTACCTTTTGTGCACGTCTTCGACAGAGCTCTCACGCTTCCGGCACAGGACCTGGGACTGGCAATCAACCCCGGCGGAGAAGTCTTTATATTCCCCCAGATAGGCGGTTTTGTGGGCGGCGACACCGTTGCGGGAATGCTGGCGGCGGGCATGAACAAAAGCCGTGACCCTACACTCCTTGTTGATATAGGGACCAACGGTGAAATTGTTGTGGCCTATGACGGCAAATTCCAGGCGGCTTCCACGGCCGCGGGACCCGCCTTTGAAGGTGCCAGGATAACGCAGGGGATGCGCGCTACCTCTGGAGCTATCGAAAAGGTTGTAATCCGAGACGATGTTCTTCTGAACGTCATCGGCAACACCCGTCCCGCGGGTCTCTGCGGTACCGCTCTCATCGACTCGGCCGCAGAGCTTCTGCGCCGGGGAATACTCGATGAAACCGGCCGCATACTGCCCGCCGACGAAGCGCCTGCGGATACTCCCGAAGCCGTTCGTTCGCGCCTCGTCACCGTTGAAGGGCAAACCAATTTCCTGCTCGTTCCCGCGGAGGATTCTTCGTCCGGAGATCCGATTTATCTCTGGCAGAAGGATATCCGGGAGCTTCAGCTCGCCGCCGGGGCGATCCGCGCCGGAATCAACATTCTTCTCCGGCGCGTCGGCCTGAAGCCCGACGATCTCAGCGCCGTTCTGCTCGCGGGGGCTTTCGGAAACTTCATACGGCGAAACAACGCCCGCCGCATCGGTTTACTGCCGCAGATACCCTGCGCCGGCATCCACTTCATAGGCAATGCAGCGTCACTTGGCGCCAAGCTGGCGCTTCTTTCCGAAGACGAACGACAACGGGCCGAGATCCTGAGGCAAAAGACACAGCACGTGGACCTTTCACTGGACCCCGAGTTTCAAATGGAGTTTGGCAACGCGATGACGTTTCCGGCCGGCGACGCGGACTCCTGCAGTTGAATCCCACCGCGGGGCTCAGGCCCGGTTGAGACTGCTACGGGTTCTTTCCCTGTATTCCTTGATACATGCCTTGCACGTTTTCCCTCCGGAACCCTCTTTCATGAACTTCTTGAATTCCCCGGCCCATGACCGTTCTTTCCTGCCGCGGTTACTGATGAATGCCAGGAAGCAGGTGAATTTTTCAAGCGTTCGCGAATCAATCGCGTGTTCCATGTTCAGTACATAAAACTTTATTGCATAGTTGCAACATTGATCAAGTACGAATCATTGCCTGGATTTGAAGGAAGGAGATGTGCGGAAACAGCCTTGTCAGTCAGCAAATATCCGTAATTTCCGTACCGGCGGCAACGTTCCGTGCCCGGGAGGGATACGCGTCATGGATTTCCCGCTTTTTTTGCGTGCAATGCGTTGGTGCTATCACCGGAATCCCGGACAGTTTTTCAATGTTGCTGAATCCATGGAAACCGCCGATAACACCGAGGATCTCTCCGAAATTCCGGGCCTCGTCCATTATCTTATCCAGCCCCGGATGGGAACAGCCAACTATCAGCACCAGACGCGTGCCTGTCCGTACAACCAGCGATATTTCCTTTTTTAAAGCACCCAGCTCCGCGGTCACCACAAAATTCCGATCGATCTCGATCGAATCTTTTACATCCACCAGCTCCGCCTCCGGATTCAGTGCTTTCATTTCATTCCTGATTGTTGTCGAAAATGAAGATGGGACGTAGACGCTTACCTCGCCGCACGACTTGAGAATACCAATACCGCCCACGTGATCCCAGTCCTCATGAGACAATACAACCCTGTCGATTTCGACCGGATCAACACCGAACCTTTCCAGGTTTTCGCTCAGGGATTCAGTATTTTCCCCGGTATCGAACAACGTACTGCTGTTAACGAGCGCCGAAAAACCCCAACCGCACCGAAACCCCGCCTCGGCCTGATTGTCATACACTATCTTGATGTTCATTACAGAGTTAGAGGTTACAGGGTTACAAGTTACAGGTTACACGTTCCCCGAAATTTTAATCCCAATCTTTGTCTCCCACTCTTAATCGACCCGCTTAGTCGCCACCCTTTCCGCCGCCGCGGCGGGAGCGTGATTCGCGGTTTCTCTCTCCAAATTTCAGCTTTCCGCTTTCTTCTTTCTGCTTTCTCCCTCCCCCAGCCTCTCGACTATTCCCTTAAACGCCTTCGCCGTCTCGCTCTCCGGGTATTTCTCCATATAGGCTTCGCCCGCGTCGCACGCCTGCACCACTCCCGGTTCAATCGGCACACTGCCGAGAAACCGTATGCCGGTTTCTTCCGCGAGCCGGCGGGCACCGGCCGTTTTAAATATGTCCGTGCGGTGGCCGCACTCCGGGCAAATGAACCCGCTCATGTTTTCAATGAGCCCCAGTATCGGCAATTCAAGTTTTCTGCAGAAGGTAATACTGCGGCGGATGTCGTTCAGCGCCACGTCCTGTGGAGTAGCCACTATAACGGCCCCTGTGTTATCTCCCATAAGCTGAACTACCGACAACGGTTCATCTCCTGTGCCCGGCGGCGAATCTACTACAAGATAATCCAGGTCGTCCCAGGAAACGTCCTTGAGAAACTGTTTGATAACATTGTATTTCATCGGCCCGCGCCAGATTACCGCCGTGTCCCTGTCTTCGAGCATAAACCCCATAGAGATGACTTTGAGCCCGTTGCCATCCATTATCACGGGCTTTATCAGACTGCCGTCGCTTTCCGGGCGCCTTGACGACAATCCCAGGATATGGGGAATGCTCGGGCCGTGAATATCCACGTCCAGCAACCCGGCCTTTTTCCCCTTCGATGCCAGAAACATGGCCACGTTGGCCGCAACGGTGCTCTTCCCGACACCGCCCTTGCCGGACAACACTACAATTTTCCGTCCTATACGCCGTGTGCTCTCCAGGATCGCTTCCTGCTCCGCGGCCGCCTTCAGTTTCCTGTCTTCAGCACTCACATGTCCCTGTTCCGTCCCATGCCCTGCGTACGGCCCTTACCTCTGCCCATTCCGCCTCCGCCGCCCATACCGCCACTGCCGAAATGGCTTCCCACGCTCGGAGCCGAAGACGATTTCAATTCACCGCTCTTCAGTCTTTCCACAACGGCGGCAACAGTGCCGCTGACCCCCGTAATGACCTCAATACCCCCGGCCTGAAGTGTCTGGAAGGCATTCGGTCCGCAGTTTCCAGTCAGCACGGCCTTGACGCCCCGTTCTGCCATAAGCTGGCCGGCCTGGATCCCCGCACCCCCGCCGAGGGCCGCGTTTGAATTCTCAATTGCTTCAAATTCCATCGTTTCAGTGTCTACTATCAGGAAATACGGGCACCGCCCGAAACGCGGATCGACTTCAGCCTCTATACTTCCCTCCTGCGCCGTTACGCCAACCTTCATATACTGCCTCCTTCGTGCCTTACGTGTTCTGTCAAAGCTGACAGCACGTTTTCTTGTCTAATTCGCTCTGTTGCAGGGGGTTAGAAGCTTTTGCTTCTTCTCCCCCGTTTTCTCGTCCATTTCGGCCGACGACTACGGATTACGAGTGGAGTGCGTCGTTCCGTCCACCGTAGTCGTCGCCGTAGTCGTCGGCCGATCTTATTATAAGTCCGTTTTGTCGCGGTAGGAATGCCCGTTAACCCGGCACCCCCCGCACAGATCCCAGCGAGCGGTATTCCCGCACTGGGCTCCTACCTTGAGTAAATAACGCACAGTCGCTCCTCCGGATAAGGGTGGCAGATCCTGGGTTGTGGCAGCCATCGTTCCGTCAGGCGCTTCATACGCTCGTGCAGGTTGTGC
>JAWODU010000065.1:0-31141 GCA_046483125.1 Kiritimatiellia bacterium | reverse complement strand
GAACACGTACGGTTCAGTCATCGAGCGGCTCCTTCAGTTTTCTGGAGTTCTGTCAAAGCTGACAGCACACTTTTCTGTCCAATTCGCTCTGTTGCAGGGGGTTGGCCACATCCTGGCTGTCTCCCCCGGTTTCAATACACTTAATCGCTTTCTTAACCGCCACCCTTTCCGCCGCGGCGGACGCACACCCTTAACCGACCTGCTTACTCGTCATGTGCCAGCCGTTGCAACAGAGTCATTTAAGCGTATACGACAAAGGGTGGCGGTTAAGTGTGCGATTAAGTGTTTCAACTCGTTCTTTATCCGTTTTCTTGGAACTTTTGACACTATCTTAATCTCAATCTTAATCGCACCCGACCTCCGACCTCTGTCCTCGCCTATCCTCGAATAAATACCTTCTTCAAATGCCGCTCGTAAATATTTTCAGTTACGCCCGCGGAAATTTCATTTGAATATTTTCTCAGGAGTTCCCGGTATTCATCTCCCATCTCCGCGGCTGTTTTGTAAGCTACGTGCACGAGCTGTCTCATGTCCGCATTGTATTCGGGACAGCTTTGATCGTGCCGCAGTGCCTTCGCGAAGTGATGCCCCTCCCAATTATCCGTAACGTCCGGGTCCGGCAACGCGTTTTTCCTTATGTCCACAACGGTAAGATAGGGTTCAACCAGTTCGTCAATCCGCGAATAAGCCGCGCGGTAAATACGTCGCACTGCTTCCAGCCCTTCTCCCCCGCTTTCCGCCAGGCCTATGATTTCTTCAAGCCATGTCGTTCCAGCCGTCTTTATGTGCAGACCCGCGCCGTGCTTTTCCAGCGCCCTGCGCACCGCCCCGTAAATCGAGAATTTATCACTGCCGGAATGCACGCTCAGCTTCAAAGAAACAGGTAGTCCGAATTCCTCGACCGCGAAAGCCGTTACGGCAAGATCAAGATTGAACTCCTCTTCGAATTTGTCCCGATTTCCGCTGTAGTCAACCCCCTTGTTGAAACGCCCCGTAAACTTCGGCGCTATCGTTCCGACAGGAACTTTTTCCGCGGCAAGGGCGCTGAGTATAAAAAGCATTTCTCCGGGTGTCTGGGCGCGGTCTGTTTCGTCCATCGACACCTCCGTCACGAACTCTCCCGCCCCCTTGAGACTCGCCACGTGCCTGTACAGGCGCCCCGCTTCCCGTACGGCCGGTACGTATTTTTTTGCGGCCGTTTTAATGTCGGCTTCACTTATCTCGAGCACTCCGGCGTCCCCGGGCAAACTCAGCGTACCCGCGTATTTCATGCACCCCTCGGCGTACTCGTTCAAAGCCTGCCAGTCTTCCTTCCCCGCCGCTTCCCCGCCGATGAAATCAGCAACGTCAAAAGTGAAATAATCGGAACTTTCTGTAAAAAAGTCCACGTTCTTCATGCTCACATGGTCCGCGTCCACGTAATAAGACTTTTCCCATTTCCCCTCTCTAACGGCGTTGTCGGCCTCGGTCCGGACGTCCGCGGGCGAGCTTCCGGTAATTTCATGCTCCCTGTGGGACTTGTTCCACACGGGTGTAATTTCAACGCCGTCTCTCTCCGCCATTCTCACCGCGGCCAGTTGGGCTTCCCCTTCCTCGCCGAACCTGTCCCCCAGCCCCGCCGAATACATACTTAACGCCATGTTGCCCTCTTTTCTCATCGCCGGCACAAATCCGGCACAAATCGCTATTGAATCCGCGCTCACGGTTGCTTACTATAAAAGCTCGATTATGTCACGACAATGCCCAATCAAAAAAATCATCAAGAGAGACGGCGCGACCGTCAAGTATAACAGGCGCCGCATCTCCGACGCCATACTCAAGGCATCGGCCTCCACCGGCAAACCCAACAGAAAACTCGCCGAATCCGCCGCTCTGAAAGTGGAATCAGCTCTCGCCCATACCTACTGCCCGGACTCAATGCCGACCGTTGAGGATATACAGGATGTTGTCGAAAGCATCCTCATGGAGAGCGGTCTGACCCGCATTGCCCGTAATTACATAATTTACCGGCATCGCCGCGCCATGGCGCGCGCCGCCCGCGCCTACGAATTCGAGGTCACCGATAATGTCCCGTACAAAATAATCTATGAAGTGCTCAGATGGAACATGGAACATAACTGTGACACCACGGCCGGGCTCAACAGGCTGATAACGAAAGGCGCTTTTCCCGATCTCGTCCGTGAATCCGACAGGCGCTACCAGTCGGAAATTGAGAGCGCCGGGCGAATGATTCTTGACTCACACTCCCCGCCCCGGCTCGTTATCGTCGCCGGGCCGTCTTCATCCGGCAAAACCACAACCACTATCCGGTTGAGCAATATGCTGAAAGCGGCCGGCATCGGCATCAGAACCCTTAACCTGGACAATTACTTTCTTGATCTCTATAAGCATCCTAAAGATGAGTTCGGGGATTATGACTACGAAATACCGGAAGCCCTCGATCTCGATCTTATTAACAGACAACTTCAGTCTCTCCTGGCAGGCAAAACGGTAAAAGTTCCCGACTACAATTTCAAAACCGGCAGGCGCTCCCTCAACGTCCACACCCTGCGCCTGAAAACAAACGAAGTACTGCTTATAGACAGCCTTCACGGGCTGAACGGAAAAATCAGCAGAAGTGTTCCCGAGGATAACAAGTTCAGACTGTACATCGAAACGCTGGGGCAATTCCGGGCCGAGGACGGAACGTTCATGCGCTGGAGCGACAACCGCCTGCTTCGCCGCATGATACGGGACAAAGACCACCGCAATTTAAAACCCGTGCAGACACTGACACACTGGCATTATGTACGCCGGAGTGAACTCAAACACATAATACCGTTTATCAAACATTCGGATTTCATCGTCAACAGCGCCCTGCCGTACGAATTGCCGATTCTCCGCCACAGGCTCCTAAGGTACGTCTCAAGGGCCTCCCGCCAGTACGCCGACGACCCCAAGCGGCTCGACGCCTACATCAGAGCCAACAGGGTCAGGGATCTCCTGCGTTCCCTGAAACCGGTAAAAGACACTTCGTGCATACCCGGCGATTCACTGCTCAGAGAATTTACAGGCGGAAGCACCTACAAGTACTGATGCAACGGATCCCGCTTTCCACGGCTCAGCCCAGCACGTCCGCCATCGAAAGAATCGGCAGGAGAACGGAAAGCACAATCACCAGTACGAAACCGCCGACCACCAGAATAAGCACCGGTTCCACAATGGACATCGCCCGGCTCACGTAGCGTTCCCACCGTGCTTCAAACTTGTCCGCAGCTCCGTTCAGCGATCCCGCCAGATTGCCCGTCGTTTCTCCGATTTCTATCCACGGGGTTACCGTAGAAGCAAGCGGCGGCACCGAACGCACAGCCTCTGAAACCCGGCCGCCGTGCCGTACAGCGTCGGCGCCTTTTTTTATGTGACTCTCCGTCCAGACACTGCCGGTAGATTGGCCCGCCAGAACGAGGCTTTCAATCAGCCCCGCGCCTCCGCTCAGAAGCATTGCCAGAGTCCGGCTGAATCTCGCCGACACAAGCATTCTGTATCCTTTACCGACCACCGGCATGCCGAACAGCCGCCGGTCCCACTTCCTGCGGTATTCTTCGTCGCGCTTCAGCTTCCACCGCGAGTAGACGATCCACCCTGCAAGCGCGGCTATCAACACCAGCCCCCAGCTTCCCATCCCCTTACCCGCGGCAATCATCACCCTCGTCAGCAAAGGCAATTCCCTGCCCACGCCCAGGAACATTTCTTCCACCCGCGGTATTAAAAGACCCAGCATTACGACAGCCGCGCATATCCCGACCGTTACCACTATCAACGGATACACAAGAGCCGCCTGAACGCGTTCACTCAACAGGTCCGCCGCCTCCATGAAGGCTCCCATTCTTTCAAGCATTACCTGCAGAGCCCCGGATTTTTCGGCCGATTCTATTACGGCGCATTCGAATCCACCGACTGACGAACTCGTGCCGGACAGTGCCGAAGCCAGTGATGACCCGTCTCTCACCCTGTCAAGTATCCCTGAAAGCACATTACGTTCCCTCCCGCTGTCCGGAGAACGCACGAGCATCTCGAGGGCCCCCTCCAGGGTCAGACCGGCGCCGAGAAGGGCGGACATCTCGCGGTACATCATGGCGCGCCTGGCTGAGGAAAGGGACGTTTTTCCGGCGCCTTGCGAGACCCTTTCGGCAAAGATTCCCTTACCGGCGAGTTTCTCGCGCGCCCCCTTGACGCTCAGCGCTTCGACGAACCCCCGGCATGCACTGCCGTCACTGCGATATCCTTTGTAGATAAAAGTCTTCATGAACGCATGCGGCCTGCCCGTTTAAGCCAGGGCGGCACGCTGGATTTCAGGGAGACTGGTAATGCCGGCCAGCACTTTCTCCACTCCGTCTTCTCCCAGTGTTTTCATTCCCCTGGCACGGGCAGCCTGACGGATCTTCACTGAATCGACATCGCCCTTCCTTATTCCTTCATAAACAGCCTGGTCCGGTACCATGAACTCAAAAAGACCGGTCCGCCCGCAGTATCCCTCCAGGCACTCCGGACAGCCGCTCCCGGCCGTCCATCCGCGCTTTCCCGAAAGCAACGGCGCGAATTCACCGAGCCCTTGCGCCTCCTCTTCCGAAAACACTTTTTCGCGCTTGCAGTCGGGACACAGCCTGCGTACCAGCCGCTGTGCAAGTACAGCTTTCAGGCTGGACGCAAGAAGGTACGGTTTTACTCCCATGTCGACCAGCCGCACCACCGACCTGGGAGCGTCGTTTGTATGAAGCGTTGTAAACACCAGGTGCCCCGTCAGCGAAGCCCGGATCGCGATTTCCGCGGTCTCCACGTCCCTAGTTTCCCCCACCAGTATGACGTCGGGGTCCTGCCGGAGAATATGGCGCAGGCCGCCGGAAAACGTGAGTCCTATCTTGGGTCTGACCTGCATCTGTCCGATGTCCGGCAACTGGTACTCCACCGGGTCCTCTACGGTCATGATGTTCTTTCTCCCCGCGTCCAATTGTCCCAGAAGAGCGTAAAGTGTCGTGGTTTTGCCTGAGCCCGTGGGCCCGCACACCACCACTATCCCGTTATCCGTCCCCAGCATCCCTTCCAGCCCCGCCAGAGTTTCACTGCCCAGGCCGAGTTCGCCCAGCGGAAGCAGGGCCCTTTCCACGTCCAACAGGCGCAGAACCACGCGTTCCCCTTCAGTAACCGGCACCGTGGACACGCGTACGTCTATTTCCCTGTTGCCCACCCTCACGCGGGCCATTCCGTCCTGCGGAAGTCTCTTCTCCGCAATATCCATCCTTCCCATAACTTTTAATCTCGATATAAGGGCATCTTCGAGATGCTTTGGGGCCGGGGACTGCTCGTACAGGACGCCGTCTATCCGGTAACGCACTCTCAAGCGGTTTTCAAAAGGCTCGAAATGAATATCAGACGCGCGCCGTTTTAACGCCTCGAGAAGTATCAGGTTCACAAGCTGTGTGACCGGCGCCTCTTCCGCCACCCTGAACAAATCCGACGCGCCCGCCCGGTCAGCGCCCCCGTCTTCCGGCTCTCCCCCGTCTATGCCGCGAAGAAATTCCCCCGGAGAGTCTTCCTTGCTGTAATAGCACCGGTCTATAGCCCGGCTTACCGTCTCGGTGCCGGCGAGCACCGGTTCGAGCTGTTCCCCGATAAGCAGTTCAAGGTGCTGTTGCTCCGCTACCGCCTCGGGATTGCAGGTAAGCACGCATTTCTTCCCCGAAATGCGCACGGGGAGAAGGCGATGAGATCTAGCCCATTCCACGGGCAGGTCGGAAACAAGCGAAGCGTCCAGCATATCAGCCGATATCTCGGCGACAAACGTCATGCCGTATTTGCGCGCGGCATCGCGCAGTTCTTCCGCGTTGTTCACGTTCGCGGCGTTCACTCCGCCCGATGGAGATTCATTCTCCTTCTTCTTCATGAAGCCGGACTTTTGTCCTCTCCTTCCACTCATCCATTATCGCCCTGGCCTCTGTCCTGTCCGGCACAATCCTGGGCGTAACCAGTATCAGAAGGTTTGTTTTCTCTACCGCCTGCTCCGTGTGCCTGAACAGCCAGCCAAGCAGGGGGATGGACCCGAGCAACGGTACCCGCTTTACGACCTCCGTGGTATCGGTCCTGGTCAACCCGGCTATCACGATCATTTCGCCGTTCGGAACCGTTACCGTGGTTGAAACTCCTCTTTTGGCGATGGTCGGCGTAAGATCGCCCCTCGACGTTCCGGATTCAACCACCGCCTCAATTGTCGGATTAAGCTCCATTCTCACATCGCCCCCCGGTATAATGTGCGGCTTCAGCTTCAGCTTGATTCCTACGTCCTGCCTTTCGATGTTCTGAATAACGTCGCGCGCGGTCCCCGAACCGCCCTGTATGGTCGACCTGAGTATCGGAATTTCGTTAACGATATCAATCGAAGCTTCCCTGTTGTTTTCCGCTTCGAGGGAAGTCCGGGAGAGGACTTCGAAATCCCCCCTCCTCTTGAGCGCGTCAATGGTGACAAGCGCCGGATAATCGCTGACGACGTTTCCATCCGAATCCACGCGCCTGCCCCTGGCCACCCCCACGGTGATCCCCCGGGGAAACAGACCCTGCTGTATATTGTCAAGCAGTCCGCTGGTGTCCTCGCCCAGCCTGGTGCTTCCAGCCACCGCAGTGTCGTCCTTCTCCGAGGGCATCGACAACGCCGTCATTTCAACCCCCAGGTTCATCCCTTCGCTCTGACTGTGCTCCGCTATAATTACCGTTATGTGTACCTGCTCAGAGGCGCGGTCAAGCTGGTCTATCAGATGTCTCACCACTTCAAAATCCCCCGGTGAGGCGTCAACCAGCAATGCCCCCTGCTCCGGGCTGGCCTGAATGGCTATTTGTCTTTCATCGCCCGACTTTGCCTTTGCCGCCGACTTATCCAGCAGGCCCCCTATGCTCGCAGCGGCTTCCTCCGCTGAGATGTACTTCAGGAATATCGCATTCAGGTGCCCCCTTCCCGACGGCACGTCCACGTCCATCTTGTCCACCAGTTTCTTCAGCCTTTCGAGCTGAAGCCCGGTTCCCGCCAGAACGAGGCTGTTGGAATGCTTCGAAGGTATAGCCATCGGCTGTACCGTGCCCGCGCCTTCTGTTCCCACTGCCCTGGGGAGGCGCCGCTTCAATTCCCGGCCCCGCGACCAGCTTTCAGCAAGAGCCATGTTGAGCTGTTCCGCAAGTTCCTCGGCGCCGGCGAACCTCAGCCGCACTACTTCCATCGTCCTGGACAGGCCCGGCTGATCGATTTCAGATACGATTTTTTCAATGCGTCTCAGGCTCTCGGCGGTATCGGTCACAACCAGATGATTTGTTTCTCTCAGCGCCGACACCCCTCCTTCGCCGCCCACCTTCGCTTTAAGCATGTTAGCCAGTTCGGCCGCCGACACATGCTTCAGAGCGATCACCTTGGTCACAACGCCGCTGGCCGGCACCGCTTCGTGTGCTCCAATGACCGGGACGTCCGGGGATTTCCTTGCGGGAAGCGGAATGACCTTGTGTATCCCGTTCTCCTCCACCACGGAACAGCCCACAGATTCCAGGATGGTCACAAACAGCGGATAGATTTCATCGCGCTTCACACGGTGGGCTATCACCGTTATTTTCCCCGATACGCCCTCGGACACCACGAACTTGCGCCCGGTTATGTCCCCTGCCATTTTTATAAACGACCTGACGCCGACCTCGTCGAAACTGAAATCCAGCGTACCGCCGTCCCCCGTAACCGGGGGAGCCTGCGGGTCCGCGCCGCTCGACGGCGGCATCGTGCCGGCGCTCAACAGGATAATCGCCGCTATGTTCACTAACCTTTTCACTTTTGTTTTCACTTAAGCGTTCTTGATTATACCCCGCTCAGACCCTTCAATGAAAGAGATAAGATGCTCGACTTCCGCGTTTGCGTCCAGTCCCGACCGTATTTTTTCAATGGCCGCGCCCGTTGAAAGCCCGCTCCTGTACAGTAACCGATATGCTTCCTTGAGGCTTTTTCTGACCTCCGCGTTCATTCCGCGCCTTTTCAGGCCGATACTGTTTATGCCTCTCACAGCCGCGGGCCGTCCGTCCACTATCATGAACGGCGGCGCGTCCTGAGACAGCTTTGTACACCCCCCGATCATCGACAGCCTTCCCACATGCACAAACTGATGCACCCCGCAAAGTCCCCCGATAATTGCCTGCTTCTCTACCTTTACGTGGCCTGCAAGCGTTCCGGCATTTGCCATAATCACTTCATCCCCGACGTCGCAGGCGTGCGCCACGTGCGAATATGCCATCAGGAAGCACCCGCGCCCTACCCGCGTGACTTCCCCTTCGTTGGTCGGGGAATTCACGGTTACGTACTCCCTTAAAACACTCCTGTCCCCGATTTCGACAAAGGACACCGCGCCCGTGTATTTAAGATCCTGGGTCTCGGTACCGATGCACGCGAAGGGAAACACCCTGCACTTACTTCCGATAGTCGTATGCCCGGCAAGCACCACGTGAGACATGATCTCCGTGCCTTCTCCGATTCTTACGGCCGGTCCGACTACCGAGTAAGCGCCCACCCTGACTCCGTCCGCGAGTTCCGCGCCTTTTTCTATAACCGCGCTGGAATGGATATCCCTCATGCTTCGGCTTCCTGACTGGTTATCATGCACGCCAGTTCCGCTTCCGACACTGCCGCGCCATCCACGGTTATCTTTCCCCGGAACCTGGCCGCCTTTGACCGGATATTCAGAATATCGACTTCAATCCTCAACTGATCTCCCGGCTTGACGACCCGGCGGAATTTCACCCTGTCTATAGACATAAAGTACGGAATTCTGCCCCCTCCGCCGGCCTGTTTCACCAGAAGAATACCTCCCGTCTGGGCCATTGCTTCCAGCTGGAGGACGCCCGGCATTATCGGAGCTCCGGGGAAATGTCCCTGAAAAAAAGGTTCATTAGCCGTAACGTTCTTTATCCCGACAATATGTTCCCGGTCATCGCATTCCACGATCCGGTCCACCAGAAGCATCGGGTATCGATGGGGCAGGATTTTCATGATCTCGTCAATCGTAATTGTACTCATCTGCGCCTCTCCTTTTCAGTGACCATGCACTCTACCGTATTTCGGCCCCCTTTGAAAACCGCAAATTCCACCGCATTACAGACCAGGTGTAAGGACTAAGTGTGAGGACCAGGAGTCGTCTCTTCCCGCCTTAATCCCAATCTTAATCTTAATCTTTATCCCCCCTCTGTGATCCCGCTTCTCGCATCTTGCATCACAAAGAAAACGATTGTCTTTAGATTCTCTGTGTATTAGCATACACCGAGGTTTGAAGTGGACATACGAAAAAGATTTACTCCGAAACTGATCGCCTGCTACCTGCTGGTAGCGGTTCTCCTTTGCTGGGCCCAACCCGAGATGGACACTCTCATATGGGGTTTTATTCCCATTGTCCTGGGAGAAGCTCTCAGGATATGGGGCACCGGGCACCTGCAAAAGAACGAAGCCGTTATCGTATCCGGCCCCTACGCCTACATACGCGACCCTTTGTACGTGGGCACGCTTCTTATCCTTTCCGGATTCTGCGTGGCCGCCCGCGTCTATGAATTTCTGATACCGGTATGGGCGTGCTTTTTTCTTTACTACCTGCCTTACAAGAAACGGCGCGAAGGCAACAGGCTTTCCGCAAAATTCGGCGCCACTTACGACAACTATCGCAAACAAGTTATGGCCGTATTCCCCCGCCTGAGCCCTTACAAGGGTGAAGGCTCCCGGGCTCCGTGGTCGGCGAAGCTCATCAGCGACAACAGCGAAACGGGCACCGCCGTTTCCATCGCCGTCTTGTTCGCGCTCCTCCTGCTGAAATACATCTATTGTCCGGACTGCGTGTTTCCGGACTGGCACTGGCTTTAGGCGACATGGATCCCAAATCACTTCCTCTGCCTCCCGGCCTGAACGCGGTATCCTGCGTCCGTGTTTTCAAGGGACGCCGCTTCAACGCCGACCTCTTTCGGCTTGAACTCGGTCCTGAACGCCGGGCCGTACTGCTGAAAACCTTTCATACCAAGGGATTTCTGGCGCGTAACGTAGTCGGGCGATTTCTGGAGCACAGGGAATACAGGATTCTCAAACTCCTTGCTGACGTTCCCGATATCTGCAGAATCGCCCTTCCCCATCGGAACCCCGGACTTTTTCTGGAATGGATTGAAGGCGACCGCCTTGACTCCTTCGGTCCGGATTCCCTGCCCCTGGCGGTGATGGATGAATTATCCGAAACCGTCCGCGCCATGCACTCGGCCGGAATAGCGCATCTCGATCTCGGCCACCGGGGGAACATCATGGTCACTTCAGACCGTCATCCGGTCCTCCTTGACTTTCAATCCGCGGTATCGACCCGCTTCCTGCCCCCTGCTCTCAAGAGGGCCCTGCACGCGATAGACAAACTGGCTGTTCTTAAATGGAAAACCAGGCTCGCCCCCTCCTCCATCTCCCCGGAAGAAAAGCTCAGGCTTCAACGGAGACAACGCATGAGCGCCGCCTGGCCTTTTCATCACTGGCTTTTTCACCCACGTGCCGGAAAACCCCCTCCCGAATCCGATTGATGTTTCCGGTGTGTCCGCCGCGCTCACCTGTTGCGCCTCAGCAGAAAAGCGCCCGCCCCCGCGCACAGCGCCACAGGCGCCCACACAATCAGATCCGGCCTTACCTGCGGCCGGTCCACCATCGCCTCGGCCAGTATGATAAACATGTAAAACCCGAACACAAACAGAAGGCTCAATCCCGCTCCGACCGACGATTCCCTGCGGTGCGTTTTAATACCCAGCGGAATACCCACAAGCACGAACGCGAAACACGCCGCCGATAGCGCAAGTCTTTTATTAAACTCCACCGCAAGGCGCGTACTCTGTTCAAGGAGGTCTTGTCCCTTCAGTTCGGGATAATAGCGGTCGGTATCCCTTATCCTCCGGAACAGGTCGGAAAAAGAAAAATCCTTTACGCGCGGCCGGTACTTGCGGTTCTGCAGGGCATCGGGCACGCGCAGGGTCCACCTGGCGCATACACCGGCGCCCGGGGCACCCGGATTCAGGGGTTCAACCCTGACGTCTTCCATTCTGATTATGATATCGTTGTCGGTTGAACTGATCTCACCGCGCTCGGCCTGAATTTCCCGTTTCACGTCCGGGTCCCGGAAATCGTAGATCCTAACGTCCGACAGTCTGCTTCCGGTCTTCCGGCCTACGTAAAGGACCAGTCCCGGAAAATCCTCGATAAACCGGCCGGCCTCCACCATCTCCGCGGCCGTTTCCACCCCGAGCCTCGACACCATGGACTTGCGCGCGAAATGGCTCCGCGGCGCCAGGTCGCCGTTAATCCACGCGCACAGGCACGCCAGCCACAATGCTATTCCGACAGGCCACGCGGCTATCTGCGTCAGGCTCAGACCGCAGGCTTTCATGGCAGTGATTTCCGAATCGGCCGACAATCTTCCGAACACAAGCAGGCTGGCCATAAGGGAACTGACGGGAATTGAATACCTGAGAGCGTCCGGCATTCCGCTCACCGCGAGCCGGACAACGGGACCCCATGAGACACCTCGCGCGAGCAGTTCCACCGCCTTGAACACAATACCGAGTGATATGACGAAGGTAAAGATCACGAACGATGCCGTAAGCGCGAGAATAAAATCCCCGGCAATGTGCCTGGAAATCGTCCGCACAGTATCCCTCCGCACGCCCCGCCTGCCCGGTGCCCTTACTTGTCTTCGGGCATTGCTTCAGGCGCTTCTTCGATTGCCTCGTCGGCTCCGCGAATGTAGACCTCGACGCGGCGGTTAACGGGATTGCCGTCCTCGGGGTCGTTCGGCGCCTTGGGACGGGAAAAGCCGTATCCAACGGCCTTCATCCGGCTCTTATCTATGCCGCCCTTTTCCGCAAGGTAGTTCATAACCGCCTGCGCCCGCCGCTCCGACAGCTTCATGTTGTAATCGTAATCCGATTCCTTTCTACGGTCCGCGTGACCCTCTACAACGGCTGTCGAATCCCTGCTCCGGCGCAGTACCTTGGCAATAACGTTCAACTGCGGATAAAACTTCGGCTTGATCACGGACTTGTTGTAATCAAACTGGATATAAAGTTCGTGCAGGTCCAGATCGTCGGAAGGGTCCAGCGGATCGGTGCCGTCGTCCAGCACCTCGTGTCCGTCCGCTACGCCGCCGTCGTCGGTGTCGCGCTTGAGCGGATCCGTCCCGAAATCAAGCACCTCTTCGCCGTCCGTAAGGCCGTCCCAGTCGCTGTCCGGGTTAAGAGGATCGGTCATGTATATATGAACCTCGTCCCCGTCGCTCAACCCGTCGTCATCCGTGTCGGGATCAAACGGATCGGTGCCCATACGCCGTTCCACGTCGTCGGGCAGGCCGTCCCCATCGCTGTCCACGGGACCCTGTTCGGCTACAAGGTCGGGCTCGATGCCGGCCCCCCATGTCCACACAACGCCTCCGTCAATTATTGAATTAATTTCCGTGTCGTTTCCCGCCACAAACGTCCGCATGTCCGCCCGCAGAGCCCACTCGTCGCTCAGGTGGTACATGGCCCCGCAACCGACTCTCAACTCGCCTTCGCTCTTCCCGTGGCCCATGTCTTCGGAGTACCAGCGCAGTCCAAGCCCCATGGTCAGAAACGGGTCCAGCCTTTCCCATCTCGTAAAGTGGTAAACCGCGTCGCCCGCGATTCCCAGAAGCCAGGCGTCATGCACTCCTTTGCCCGCCGCTTCCTCGAGCCGCGATATCTTCTCCCCAGTCTCATAGTCTTCCCGGAAATTCTCGTCCAGGGACGCGTAGGTCATCTGGCCCTCGAACGACCAGTACTCCGACGACTCGTAACCCAGCCTGAGCTGAACCGTCATGGCGTCCTCTACCGGCTCGTCGCCTTCGTAGTTCAGCCATCCTATACTCGGGCTGACGTACCACCGGGCCTCTTCAGGCAGTTCCTCCCAGTCCAGGGCCATTGCATCGCCGGCGGCACCCAGAAACATTAATGCCGCCCCCCACGCCGCAATGCGCTTCCATTTTATCACATTCTTCATATTTCTCAACTCCTTTTACAGCACATCTTCACGCTCCACACAACAGATTCACTTTACCACCCTGAAAACGGCGCGCAACAACCAAAAGCGCTACACCGCTTCGGCCAGCCGCTCGGCGCGGTCTACCGCCTCCCATGTAAACATATCAAGCTGACGTGTGCGCCCGAAATGACCGTAAGCCGACGTGGCTTCGTATATCGGCCGCAGAAGCTTAAGGTGCCGTATTATCTGGGCCGGTTTCAGCCCGAAGACTTTTCGCACGGCTATTTCTATTTTCCGGTCGGAAACCTTGCCCGTTCCGAAGGAATCAACCAGAACGGACACTGGTTCCGCGTAACCTATGGCGTAAGCAAGCTGGACTTCACACTTCGTCGCGAGTTTTGCCGCCACTATATTCTTCGCGATGTAGCGGCACATATAGGCCGCGCTCCTGTCGACCTTGGACGGATCCTTGCCGGAAAACGCTCCTCCGCCGTGCCTCCCCATTCCGCCGTAAGTGTCCACGATTATTTTACGTCCCGTAAGACCGCAGTCCCCGTGCGGTCCGCCTGTCACAAAGCGTCCGGTGGGATTCACAAGGTAACGTGTTTTGCCCGTGAGAAGTTTCTTCGGGATTGATTTCTTGATAAGCTCTTCAACGACGGCTTCCTTCAGCTTTTTGTATTTCACGTCCGGGTCATGCTGGGTCGAAACCACCACGGTGTCCACTCTCACTGGTTTGCCGTCTTCGTATACCACGGACACCTGGGACTTTCCGTCCGGCCGTAAAAAGGGCAGTTTACCGTTCCTGCGTGCCTTCGCGAGGGCCCGCGTGAGCCTGTGGGCAAACATGATGGGCATCGGCATCAATTCTCTGGTTTCGTTGCACGCGTAACCGAACATCATACCCTGATCCCCGGCTCCCTGCTCCTTGTAAAGACCCTTCCCGGCCGTAACCCCCTGGGAAATATCGGGTGATTGTTTGTCCAGCGCCACGAGCACGGCGCACGATTCATTACCAAAGCCTGCCTCCGGGTCCGTGTATCCTATCTTACCGATCTTTTCCCGCACGACATCCCCGTAGGAAACCAGCGCCTTGCTCGTAATCTCCCCAGCCACAATCACCAGGCCGGTGCTGACCATTGTTTCACACGCAACACGCGATTTATTATCCTCCGCGATGTGAGCATCCAGTACGGCGTCCGATATACCGTCCGCCATCTTGTCCGGATGTCCCTCCGTTACCGATTCCGATGTGAATATGAACGAATCCGTCATGCCTTTTCTGTCCTTTCTTTTTTATCGGCGCCCTTAAAGCGCTCCCATCTTTGCCAGGTTTTTTCCGAAACGCGACATTAGACCATCTCCAGAATTTCCGGAGCAACGTCCTTCGTCAGCTTTTTACAGTGGTTAAGAACTTCAACAGCCGACCTGCACTCGAGGGCCTTTTCGGCCAGTTCCTTCGCGCTCACGTACCGTACGCTCCTCACTGCGTCTTTTACCAGGGGCACGGCCGAAGGCGCAACGCTCAACTCATCCACGCCCAGGCCGATCAGCAGAGCCGTCATCAGCGGATCAGCCGCCATTTCCCCGCATAAACCCACCCATATTCCCTTCCTGTGCCCCGCGTCAATAGTCATCTTGATAAGCTGCAATACAGCAGGGTGTGTCGGCTCGTACAGGTACGCGACCTGCTCGTTTACCCTGTCAACGGCGATAGTGTACTGGATTAAATCGTTGGTTCCGATACTGAGAAACTGCACCTGCTCGGCTATCACGTCCGCCGTCAGGGCCGCCGAAGGTATTTCTATCATCGCCCCGACGTCCATATTTCTGCAGACTTCCGGAACCGAGTCGCCAAGCTCTTCCTTTGCTTCTTCCAGGATTTCGTTTGCCCTCTTTACCTCGTCCACGCTACTGATCATCGGATACATGACTTTCACGTTGCCTTTTACATTACTGCGGATGATGGCGCGAAGCTGGGTCTTGAACATTTCCGACTCCGCGAGAGATATCCTGATCGATCTACAGCCCAGGAAAGGGTTCGCCTCCCGAACGTCCGGTCCGTTCGAGTAAAACTTGTCGCCCCCGAGGTCTGTTGTGCGGATTATAACCGGTGCGGGCGCCAGCCTCCCGGCTACCTCCGTGTATACCTTTGCCTGTTCATCTTCTTCCCGGTACTTTTTCCCGGCCATGTACAAGTACTCCGAGCGGAACAACCCGATCCCTTCAGCCCCGTGATCGATCACGGAATCAACTTCTTCGGCCTGCTCCACGTTGGCCGAAAGCACGATCCTGTAGCCGTCGGCGGTTTCGGCGGGTTCCTGCCTGAGAGCGGCCAGGTTCTGTTCGATGTTTCTCCGGCTTTCGGCAACCTTGCCGTACTGTTTGAGCTGGTCCTCCGTGGGCCTTATTACGAACATGCCTTTGTTGCCGTCTATAAGCACCTGGTCACCCATGCGCACCTGTCCGCTGGCATCGTGCAGTCCCACGATCGCCGGTATTTCCAGGGCCCTGGCCAGCACGGCGGTATGCGACGTCGGGCTTCCGAGATCGGTCGCAAAACCGATTACCAGCTCCTTGCGGAACGTCGCGGTTTCAGACGGAGTCAGGTCACGGGCAATGATTATGTGCTTTTCCTTTACGTCCTCTTCCGCGTTAGCCGCCCCGGCCGTAAGGTTCCGTATCAGGCGGCGCCCCACGTCTTTCACGTCAGCCACCCTTTCCCTCATGTAATCGTCTTCAACGGCCGATAAGGCCGAAGAGTAGTGTTCGCACACGTGCCGCACCACCGTTTCGGCGGTCAGCTTCTCCCGGCTGATTTTATCGACAACGCCTTCCAGAAAAGCCGGATCGTTCAGGACCATCAGATGGGCATCAAGAATTGTCACGCCCTGTCCCTCGGAATCCGTCTTAAGCCCTTCCTGTATTCCCAGAAGCTGTCGCCGGGTTTCAATGACCGCCTGCTCAAACCGGACAATCTCCCCGTCAACTTCGCCGGCCGAAATCTTCCGGTCGACCGTCGGAATATCATCCGTCCTCACCAGGTACACCGGTCCCACCACGACACCGGGAGACACTCCGATCCCCATGAAATGCCTTCCGTCACCCTCTTTGCCGTCTGCCTGGCTCATAACAACCCGCGTTACTCTTCCTCGAATTTTCCTTCTATAAGCGCGCCCAGCTCGTCCACTGCCGCCTTCGCGTCACCGCCCCTGGCCGTAATTTTAAGTTTCGTGCCCTTGGAAGCTTCAAGCGTCATCAAGCCCATAATGCTTTTCCCGGAAACTGTATTGTCTCCCTTTGTCACCGTAATATCCGCATCGTAGCGGGTCGCCGCCTTTACAAAAAGCGCGGCGGGTCTTGCGTGGATACCGTACTTATTCGATATCCTTAATTCACGCACGGCGTAATTTTCCGTTGATTCGGCCGCGTCACTCACTTGCGTTTTTGCTCCCCGTAAGCATGTTAATCAATCTCTCGTCAAGTTCCTTCGCCGCGTCATGCCCGAGACGCTTAAGTTTCTGATCCAGGGCCGCCGTTTCAAGAACGTTGGCCAGGTCCCTGCCCGGCACAACGGGTATGGTGACCTGCGGAACGCTCACGCCCAGAATCATTCGCTCTCCCGGACCTTCAGCGCTGCATTTTCTGTCCGCCAGTTCGTCCGCGCCGCACAGAGTCGCCACAAGATCCAGCTTCTTGGCTTCGCGCACCGAGACGACACCGAAAAGGCTCGGCACGTGGATAATGCCCAGGCCCCGGATTTCCATGTGGTAACGCGTGGACTCCGCCGGTGCTCCGATCAGCGCTCCGGCGCTGTCCAGCCGGATCCTGGTCACATCATCGGAAATCAGCGCGTGGCCGTTCTTAATAAGAGACAGTGCAGTTTCGCTTTTACCTATCTGAGGCCGTCCCTCGATCAATACGCCAACCCCCATTATCTCCACCATTGTTCCCTGAATCAAGGACTGAGGCGCCATAATATTTTCCATCAATATTGTCGCCGCGTTTATGAAATGTTTTGTTATCATTCGGGATCTCAGCACGGACACCTTGAATTCGTCCGCCAGGCCCGGCAATTCCGGGAAAATCTTCTTGCCGCGGGCCATGACCACGCACGGCACGTTTTTCTCGAAAAACGCGCGGAATTTACGTTCTCTCTCCTCCTCGTCAAGCGAATTGAGGTACGCGTACTCCGCCAGCCCCAGAACCTGGACGCGTTTATGGGCGAAATACTTAAAGAACCCGGACAGGGCCAGCCCGGGCCTGTTCAAGGCCGCCTCGGTTATCCTCTTTTTCAGGCCGGCCTTCCCCGCCACCAGTTCCATTTCAAGGCCCCTCACACCCGCCGTAAGAAATCCCTCTACGGTTACCGAATGCTTTCCGTTTCGCACACTGTTCTTCATACCTCTTCTTCTCCGTCTGTCTCTTCCCCGGCCATTTTCTCGCGGGCCGACTCCATGTGTTTCATGGGGGCCTTGTGGTCAACAAGCTTTTCCCGCCGTTTTCTTAACTGGGTTTCCGTCCTTGCAAAGGCGCCGTCAATCGCCGCCCTTACATCCGGTTTCTGATCCGATGCCTCCACGCGAATATGGTTCTTCCCCTGGACCGTTACCTCCGCCACGTACTCATGCCTCTGACTGTCCAGTATCACATGCGCGTGTTCTACCCGGGGGAATTCTTCCACCAGTTCTTCCGCTTTCGAACGTGCGTACTCAACCGCCGAACGCGGCGCGCTTTCATGCCTGTCGGTAACCTCTATCGGCATTCTCTACCTCCCTCCATTATAAACCGGTCCTCGCGCATCCCAAAACCTGCAACCTGTCCCGGTGTAGTTCCGCCGGTCCCGCCACAGTCCGCCGTGGCGGGCGCATGATTGTTTCCCTTCTTAATTTCAGCTTTCTTCTTTCAGCTTTCTGCTTTCCCTATTTCAGCTTTCTTCTTTCAGCTTCCTCCCCATCCTGTTAATCCGCCGCGGCGGATGGATCCTGTCAAAAATTCCCCTCTTCTCTTCATTCGCGCACATTAGCGTGATTCGCGGTTTCTCTTCCTGATTTCTGCTTTCAGCTTTCTGCCTTCTTCTTCCTACGCTTTAAACTCCATACCCAGGTAAAGCCTCCTGCTTGTCTCGTCATTAATCAGAAACGAACTTTCGCCTTCCCTGAGTACCTTCCCCTCGTAAATCAGGTACGCCCTGTCCACAACCGAAAGAGTCTCCCGCACGTTGTGGTCGGTTATCATGACTCCCAGACCGCGGCCCCTGAGGGACAGCGCTATCTTCTGTATTTCCTCAACCGCCAGCGGGTCAACGCCGCTGAACGGTTCATCCAGCATTATTACCGCCGGGTCCCGCGCCAGCGCCCTCGTTATCTCCAGCTTTCTCCGTTCTCCCCCGCTAAGCGTCAGGGCTTTCTGCCCCGCCAGGCCGTCCAGGCCGAGGTCCGCCAGCAATTCATCGCACCGCCGCTCGCGCGTTTGCCTGTCAAGGTCCAGCGTTTCCAGAACCGCCATTACATTCTCGCGCACGGTCAATTTCCGGAACACGGACGGCTCCTGCGGCAGATACCCGACCCCCATTCTCGCCCTGGTGTGCATAGGGAGTGCCGTTATATCGCTTCCCGCGTACCTCACCTTACCGCCGTCGGGTTTCACCAGGCCCACAACCATGTAAAATGTCGTTGTTTTTCCCGCACCGTTCGGTCCCAGCAAACCCACGATTTCACCGCCGTGCACGTTCAGGCTTATTTTATCAACAACTTTCCGGCCATGATAAACCTTGACAATCTGCTCAACGTCTATGAGTCTTTCCTTTTCCATACGCTTTCAAAGCCTCACGCGGCTGTTTTCCCGATGGCCCTTCGCCGCCGCCTCACATTTCATCAAGGGAAAACCCCGCCTCGCCGGAGGAGTATGTCAACCGCGCATTCCCTTCGGCCTTCACCACCTCGAGTTCGCCCCCTTGCATCCCGAGCTCTATCTCATCCGCCGAAAGTTCGTCCCCCGGCCGCCGTACACGGGCCCTGCCCATGAGAAGAACCCTTCCTTTCTCACCGGAGTAAATTGCCCGCTCACATCTCGCGCTGATTTCCCCCCGCGTCAGTTCCACGTTTCCGACCGCGCTCACCGATCTGACTTTCTGCTCTTCCGTGAAAATAACATTCAGTCCATCCGACTCCAGGCGGGACGAGGGGCTCACCACAACCACGTTTCCCCTGAACTCCGCTATCCGCCTGCTGTAATCAAAATCCATGCTGTCGGACGTCACTACCGTCACGTTGGTTTCCGCGTTCACCTCCATGGCGCACAACAGGACAAGCGCGCCCGCCGCAAGCCGGAATCGTGTTGCCTTCTTCATGCTACGGCTCCCCCCCGCCGCCGGACTTCGTCTCTGCCGGCGCTTCCTTCAGCATCTCGCGCCACGCGCCCTCCTTCAGCACTACCATCACATCGTCGAGCACCGAGACCCTGGTTTTCGCGGAATCCCATTTCAACCCTTTGCCTGTAATCACGATATTCCTGCCGTCCAGCCTGACTGCGTTTTTGGAACTGACCTTTTCCGCCGCCGTATCGTAAACGCATTCCTTGAGCATCACTTTAATCTCGCGCTCTCCGCTCTCGTCAAAGACCTCAACCGTAACCCCCCGGGCCTTTATGACGTCGCCGTCCCTGACTGCTTTGTCCGCCGAAAGCCGCGATTTCAGCTTCCCGTCCTCGTACCGCGGCCACACCACGTCCTCCATCTCGCTGGCGTGTTCGCCGTCCTCGGCCGTAAAACCCGGTAACGCCGCGGCCAGCCAAAGGGCCCCCGAAGCAATCCACGTCGCCGCCTGTCTATGCCGGAATCTCATCTATCTTCTTCAGTTGCCTCCATAACCCCCGCAGCCGTCTTAAAGCTATACTGTTGGCCCCGTCCGAAAGGGCTTCGGCCGGTTTAGGATGAACTTCCATGAAAACCCCGTCGCATCCGGCCGCGACCGCCGCCCTCGCCAGCACCGGCGCCATTGCCCCGTCGCCGCCGGACGCTCCGCCTTCTCCGCCGGGCCGCTGTACGCTGTGTGTCGCGTCGAACACCACCGGGTAACCCAGCTTCCGCAGTACGGGCAGGCTTCGCATATCGGCAACCAGGTTGTTGTAACCAAAACACGTTCCTCTCTCGGTAACCATTATCTTCCTGTTGCCCGTTCGTTCCACCTTGGCCACGGCGTGCTCCATTTCTTCCGGAGACAGGAACTGGCCCTTCTTGATATTCACCGGCAGACCGCTTTCACCCGCCGCCGTCAGCAGATCGGTCTGCCGGCACAGAAAGGCAGGAATCTGGATCACGTCAGCCACCCTGGAAACCGGTCCCACTTCCGCTTCGCTGTGCACATCGGTGAGCACCGGCAATCCCGTGCGCGCCCGGACTTTTTCCAATATCTCAAGCCCCCCGGCCATTCCCGGTCCGCGCCAGCTCCTGTAAGAGGTCCGGTTGGCCTTGTCGTACGAAGCCTTGAATATCAAAGGCACTTTCTCTTCCCGGGCAAATGCCTCAAGCTTAACTGCAACGGAAAGGCATTTCTTTTCCCCCTCGATAACACACGGCCCGGCGATCAGGACAAGGGGATTGCGGCCGCCTATTCTCACGTTGCCCGCGCTGATGCTTCTAGACATGATAATCCTTCAATACTTTCTCTGCGCGCTTCGCGTCCTCGGGAGTATCAACGCCCAGACCGTCCGCGGCGCTTTCTTCAACCGCTATGGCCCCGCCGATATAGAGCGCCCTTAATTGCTCAAGTTTCTCCGCCTTCTCCATTGCGCACGGTTTTTCCGAAACAAGCCGATCCAGAAACGTTCTCCTGTAAGCGTATATACCCAGGTGACGAAAATGAAAAGGTCCCGTCTCTCCATCGCCGCCCCCGTCCCGCACGAACGGTATCGGTGCACGGGAAAAATAAAGGGCCCGCCCGTCCCTGTCGCACACAACCTTTACAGCCGCCGGATTATTTAAAACCTCTTCCGAATCTATCGGATAAGCCGCAGTGGCCATGTCCCAGCGTTCGTCTTTTTCCAGCCTGTCCGTCAGCCTGTCTATCAGAGACTCATCCAGCACCGGCTCGTCTCCCTGTATATTCACAATTATGTCCGCTTTTCTCGCTGAAACCGCCTCCGCGACCCTGTCGGTACCCGACGGATGGCCGGCAGATGTCATCACAGCTTCCGCTCCAGCCGCCTCGGCCGCCGCCGCTATTCTTTCGTCGTCAGTGGCCACAAGCAGTTCATCCAGGCTTCCCGCGTGCCGTGCCGTTGCCGCCACCCACGCCACCAGCGTCCGTCCCGCGATATCCGCAAGGCTCTTGCCCGGAAACCGCGTCGACCCCCACCGCGCCGGAATAACCCCGACTACTCTCATCATTTCCCTTCAGACAAAGTTACAAGTTACAAGTTACAGGTTACAGGTTACAAGTTCCCAGAAATCTTAATCCCAATCTTAATCTCTCTTCTTTAAATTCGCGCAGCCCGCCGCGGCGGGAGCGTGATTAGCGGTTTCTCTTCCTGATTTCAGCTTTCTGCTTCCTCCCCATCCTGTATATCCCTTTGATCCTGTCTAAAATTCCCCTCTTCTCTTCATTCGCGCAGATTCGCGTGATTAGCGGTTTCTCTTCCCAATTTCTGCTTTCCCAATTTCTGCTTTCAGCTTTCCTCCCCCTCCCCCAGCGCCTTCACCAACTCCTCCCTGGAGCACGTCGCCGTTCCGAGCTTTCCAACCACTATTCCCGCCGCCGTGTTCGCGATCCCCACCGCCGTATCCGGTTCCGCTCCCGCCGAGAGCGCAAGCAGACAAGCCGCCACCACCGTATCCCCGGCCCCGCACACATCAAATACCTCGCGCGCGTTAGCCGGTACCACGCTTGCCTTCCCGCCCGGGCGGACAAGATACATTCCATGCTTACCCAGCGTTATCACCAGTATTTCCGCGTGCCATTTCTCGAGTAATCGCTCACCCGCCTCCCGCAGGACCGGGTGTGAAGCCGGGCCCTCGTCACTGTCCGCCTCCTCCATGCTCAAACCCCGCTCCCGAAGCCCCGCCGCCAGGCACGCTTCGCGGTAGTTCGGAGTCGCCAAATCAATAGCCGGAATCTCCAGTTCGTGATTGTCCTTGGGGTCAAGAGCTGTCCGGATTCCTTTTTCCCGAGCCGACCCGAGCACGCCGTTGACCACGTTCCGGCAAACGGCTCCTTTTCCGTAATCCTCCAGTATAACCCCGCTTGCGTTTGCAAGTTCATTAACCGCCGAACCGGCAAGCGCCTTTTCCATATCCCCCGAAGGAAGTTCCGCTTCTTCATGATCCACCCTGGCGACCTGCTGACGTTCGGCCACGATCCTGGTCTTTACCGTTGTACAGCGCTTCTCCGTTCTTACAACCGCCTTCGTGCCTATGCCGCGCTCTTCCATTAACGCTATTAATTCATCACCGGAAGCATCCGCTCCAACGAATCCCCCCACCGCGGCTTCGCCGCCAAGAGACCTGATATTCAGCGCCACGTTCGCCGCCCCTCCGGGCACGGCGCTTTCTCCGCCCACGCGCACTACCGGCACCGGCGCTTCCGGCGATATCCTTCCGACCGATCCGCGCACGTATCGATCGAGCATCAGGTCGCCCACGATAAATATCCTCTGCTTCTCAAATCCCTCTACTATCTCTATTTCTTTCCTGCTCATCCGACTTCCGGCCCCTTATCCAGGTTCAGGGTTACAGGTTATAAAGTTACAAGTTACAAAGTTACAGGGTTACAAGTTACAGGTTGCCCGTTATCTTAATCCTAATCTTAATCTTTATCTCCCTTCCTGAAATTCGCGTAGCCCGCCGCGGCGGGCGCGTGATTCGCGGTTTCCCTCTCCAACTCTATATAATCCGCCCCTTTCCCCGCCAACCACTCCCGTTCCATATTGTGACCTTCCAGGAGAGACTCGCCCAGCACGTTGTATACCACCAGCCGGTGATAATACATCCTTCTGTCCCCCATCTCCACCGGTCTTACGTCAAAAGATATTCCGCTTGCCGAAGAAATGACCCTTCCCGAGGAATCCAGCCATTCCACCCCTGAATCGCGCACTTTCAACGCCACAGAATCCCTGAATTCCTCCGTTACCCACGAAATCTTCTCCATCCCGCCCCGCGGGATCGCGCCCAGTCTGCCCAGCGCCGTCGGCGTCCACGCGCCCCCTCTGTCCCTTACCAGTTTCAGCCCGCACTGCCGCGCCGTAATGCGCCACCTCGGATCTATTCCAGGCGCCAGCCGTATCTCACGGGCCTTGAATAGAGGTCCGCCTTCGTCCGGAGCTTCATCCTCCGACTCCACCCGGTCAAGCACCAGCACGTAAGGCCATCCTATGCGCATTTCGCCGATCTTCAGCTCCATGCCAAGCCGCTTCCCCAGCTTTTCCCCTGCCAGTCTCCGCGCACCCTCGGTGCGGGCCGCAAAGATACCGCACACCAGCACAATCACCGCCAGAATTACTACCGTTATTACGAAACGCTTCACGCCTCCCATGCGTCCGCCCTCCGGTGATATCCGCATCTGTCCCTGGTCTTTTTCGGACTTAGCCATTCCCGTCTCCGTTTCTCTCCCCGAACAGCGACGTACCCAGCCTGATCCACGTCGCGCCCTCGCGAACGGCGACTTCGAAATCGTGTGACATACCCATCGAAAGCTCGGGCAACACGGCCCCCGTCTCTTTTTCTGTTTCGTCCCTCAGATCCCGGAGCCTGGCAAAATATCCGGCGGCGTCTTCGGGGTCCGGTGTAAAAGGCGGCATTGTCATCAATCCCGTAATCTCAACGTACGGCAGATTCGCGTCAGCCTTCAGCGCGTCCGCTGCCTCTTCCGGTTTCATGCCGTACTTACTGCTCTCTCCCGACACGTTGACCTGCAGGCACACCGGCAGGTTTCTTCCCTCCTGTTCACACGCCCTGTTTACCGTCTCCAACAGCCGGATCGAATCAACCGAGTGTATCATGTCAAAAAGCTTTACCGCCGGCTTGACCTTGTTGGCCTGCAGGTGCCCAACCATGTGCCATGACAGTTCCCCGGGGCACAGCGGGATTTTCTGTCTTGCTTCCTGGACCCTGTTTTCTCCTATCACCCGCAGTCCCGCGTCGTACGCCTCTCTCACCTTATCCGGCCCGAACTTCTTCGCGACCGCCAAAACCTTCACTTCCTCGCGCGCTCTGCCCGCTTTAGAGCACGCGTTCGCCACGCGTTCCTCTGTCTCCGCCAGTCTTTCCGAAAACGAACTCACCCCCCGCCTCCCTGTACTCTGCCGCGGAAAGCCCTGCTCAACGTTTCCGCGTCCGAGAACCCTATACCACTGCCCACCGGCAGGCCGAACGCCGGTCTTGAGACCTTCACGCTATAAGGTTTCAGCGCTTCGGCTATATACGCCGCTGTCGCGTCGCTTTCCACGTCCGTACTCAGAGCCAGTATCACTTCCCTGAAATCTTCCTTTTCAACTCTTTCCAGCAGGGCCTTTATCCGCAGATCGTCCGGGCTTATGTCGCGCATCGGCGATACTTTCCCCATGAGAGCGTGATACCTGCCCCTGTAGGCGCCGGACTTTTCGATGGTCCTTATATCCGCCGGGTCCTCGACCACGCATATCACTTCGCAGTCTCTGGCAACGTCTGTGCACAACCGGCAGGGATCCTCTTTCACCGTCGTCACATTTCCGCATTTCGAACAGCGTTTCAGCGACTTGCGCCCCTCATCGAGCGCTTTCACCAGTTTTGTAAGCAGTCCGCCGGGATCGCCGGCAAGGCGCAACGCCATCCTTTCCGCCGACCGCCGTCCCACACCCGGCAGTCTGCTCAGCGCCTCCACCATATTCCCCAACACACCCTCGGTACTCATACCTGCCATCGCCCCTGTCCCTCTTCTCCTCATTCGCGTAGCCCGCCGCGGCGGGAGCGTGATTCGCGGTTTCCCTTCTCTTCATTCGCGTTGATTAGCGTGATTCGCGGTTTCTCTCTCCAAATTTCAGCTTTCTGCTTTCAGCTTTCAGCTTTTCCCTCCCCTACAACCCCAAGCCCCCCGCCAGTCCCGAAACTTCCTTCCCCGCCTGCTTTCTCGCCTTCGCCAGCGCCTCGTTGACCGCCCCTGTAACCGCTTGCTCCAATTCCGCCGCTTTTCCCCTGTCTATAAGCTCCGGATCGATCTCTATACTCTCCAGGCTCATATCCCCCCTCGCCGTAACCTTGATCTTACCGCCCTGTGCGCTGTGCTCGACTTTCTTCCCCGCAAGCTTCTTCTGTATATCCTTCAGGTTCTTCCGCATCGAAGAAGCCTGCTTCATCATATTCATGAAATTAGCCATCTCTCTCCCCATTCGCGCAGCCCGCCGCGGCGGGAGCGTGATTCGCGGTTTCCCCTCACCTCCACCTACTCCCTCACATCCGTAATCTTCCCGTCAAACATCTCCAGCGTCTTCTTCACCGCCGGGTCCTCGACCCAGTTCTTTCCTTCCGCGTCTTTTTCCCCGGACTTGAGTCCCTCTCTTATCTTATCCGCCTCCAACGACTCTATCTCCCGGAATTGCACGCTTGTCTTTTTCCCCAAAACACTGCCGATTACATGTTCCACCGTCTTGTGCCCCTCTCCCGTCTTTACCCTGTCGGCTTCGCCCGCGAATTCCTTCTCAAAGCCCACGATTACCTCGCCGCCATCCGCCGAAACCGGCAGGGCATCCAGAATGAACCCGCGAACAAGGGGATCCACCTTGCCGATTCTCTTGATTATCTCTCCCCATCTGGAGTTTAGAGCCGCGGTGTCCTTTTTCCTGTCGCCGCCCGGATCTCTTTTTTCCTTCTTCACCGGCTTGCGGGTACGGTCGTCGGTTGTCTTTTCGGTCCGGACTTCCGGCGGAGGCCCCGCACTTCCTCCCGTTTTTGTTATCTCGTTCAGCCGCGAAACAATCTGTTCTATGGAAACAACTTTCGCGGCCCGCGCGCACCTGATCAGCGCCGTTTCCAGCAGTATGCGGCGCGACAGCGCGTGCCGCATTCTCTGTTCCGTTTCCGTCAGTACCTGGACTATACGCAGGACCCGTTCCACGTCCGTTATCCCCGCCTGTTCCCTAAGCGCCTCCGCTTCAGACTCCAGGAGTTCAGGCCCCGCCCCCTCCGGCCCCGTGTACAGCCATACCAGCAGGTTCCGGAAATGCGATATCAGCTCGATCGCCAGCTTGTGCAGGTCCTTCCCCTTCTCGTCCAGGCCGGCGATTGTGCCGATTATCTCTTTCACGTCGCACTTCAGCACCGCCGAGGACAGGTTCTCCAGCACCTCCCCCGACACCAGCCCGAAAATCGAAAGCACATCCTCTTCGGCGATTTCCGTTCCCTTGAAAGATACGATCTGGTCCAGGGACGACTCCGCGTCGCGCAGTCCCCCTTCCGCTCCCCTCGCTATGGCCGCAAGAGCCGCCTCGTCCACCTTGATTTTTTCCTTGTCCGCAATGAGCTTCAGCCGTTCGGTTATCAACGGCGCCGAGATGCGCCTCAGGTCAAATCTCTGACAGCGTGAAAGAATTGTCGCCGGTATCCTGTCCGGCTCCGTCGTGGCAAAAAGGAATATAACGTGCTCCGGCGGCTCTTCCAGTGTCTTCAGCAGGGCGTTGAACGCCGCCGTGGACAGCATGTGTACCTCGTCTATGATATATACCTTGTACGCCCCGCGTCCCGGCATGAACTTCACCGTGTCCCTCAGGTCGCGCACCTGCTCCACGCCGTTGTTCGACGCCCCGTCTATCTCCAGCACATCAAGGCTGTTGCCCGCCGTTATCTCCCGGCACGAATCGCACTCATCGCACGGCTGTGTCGACACGCCCTCGTTGCAGTTCAGGCACTTCGCGAAAATCCGCGCTATCGAAGTTTTTCCTATTCCCCTCGGCCCCACGAACAGGTACGCGTGCGCGATCCTTTTTGATTTAATCGCGTTCTGCAGTGTCCTCGCAACGTGATCCTGCCCCACCACATCCTCAAACTGCTGTGGCCGCCATTTTCTCGCAAATACCTCGTAACCCATTATCCCTCCCCGTCAGCGCACCCCGCCGCGGCGGGGTGATCCTGTCTAAAATTCCCCTCTTCTCTTCATTCGCGCAGATTCGCGTGATTAGCGGTTTCTCTCCCCCTCTTCATTCGCGTTGATTCGCGTGATTAGCGGTTTCAGCTTTCTGCTCCCCATTTCAGCTTTCTTCTCTCAGCTTTCTGCTTTCTGCTTTAATCTTTCTTCTCTCAGCTTTCTGCTTTCAGCTTTCTGCTTTTCCCCTCTTTTCCCCTCCCCACCTACTATCCTTTTTCTTCTCACGTTTGACAAGAATATAACCTTCCTGCACACTTCACCCGTAATGATCATAGACTTCAAATCACGCGAACATTACATGCGCGAAGCCCTCAAGGAGGCCCGTGCCGCCTTCGACGAAGGCGAAGTGCCCGCCGGCTGTGTCATAGTAACCACCGCTCAAACAGACAAATTCCCCGCCGGCTCAATCATCGCCCGTTCCCACAACCAGGTCGAGCTCCTCAAGGACCCCACCGCCCACGCCGAAATGATCGCCATAACCCAGGCCGCCAGCGCCATAGGCGACTGGCGTCTCGCCGACACCGCCCTTTATGTCACCAAGGAACCCTGCGCCATGTGCGCCGGCGCCATTGTTCTTGCCCGTGTGCCCGAAGTAATATTCGGCGCCCCCGATCCCCGCCGCGGCGCCGCCGGTTCAGCCTTCCAGATCCTCGACAGCCCCAGCCTCAACCACCGATCCCAAATTGTCTCCGGCATCCTCTCAGACGAATGCTCTTCCCTCCTAACCGCATTCTTCCAGCCCAAAC
The DNA here is from genome assembly GCA_046483125.1 of Kiritimatiellia bacterium. Classification (GTDB taxonomy): domain Bacteria; phylum Verrucomicrobiota; class Kiritimatiellia; order UBA8416; family JAWODU01; genus JAWODU01. Next base: position 3,233 of record JAWODU010000065.1, on the reverse strand, counting down.
GCGAAAAGTAACCCCTCTCCCACGGGTTACAAGTTACAGGTTACAAGTTCCCCGAAATCCTAATCCCAATCTTTATCTCCCTTCCTGAAATTCGCGTAGCCCGCCGCGGCGGGCGCGTGATTCGCGGTTTCTCCCTCCCCATTTCAGCTTTCTTCTTTCAGCTTTCTGCTTTCTTCTTTCAGCTTTTCCCCGAAAACACCACCGCCCCATACCCCACTACCCAGCTTCCCCTGCTCTCCGGGAAATCATCCCCGCTGTTGCGGTAATACAGCACCTTCCCCTCTCTGCACCCCTCCGCCGCCGCGTACTCCATCGCCGTAAGCACCGGCGCCACCCCGCACAGTATCTGCTCCGAGTAGTTCCAGTCCGCCCTTATTCCCTTCGCATCCATCGCCGCCAGCTTCTCCAGCGTTCTCCTGTCTGTATTCGTCACCTTCTCGTAATCCGGATCGTGCAGCATATCACTGCTCGCAACCACCAGCACATTCCGCTTCTCCCCCAGACCGGACAGTCCCGACACCATATCCGAAACCGTTTCAGGAGTGTGATCTCCCATAAGCCCGATTACCACCGGCGTATCCGGCAGTGCGTACTGCACAAACGGCACCTGGTTTTCAGCCGAATGCTCCCCGCCGTGCGGCGCGTAATTCATCTCCACGCTCCTGCCCGTGGACACAAGCGCTTCCGCCGCTTCATTATCCAGTTTCACTTCACCCATCGGGGTGCTTATCGCCTCCCCGTCCATAAGCGCCGTGCCCCCGAACCCGCCCCGGTGGCTCAAACCCAGTATCACCACCACGTCCGGCTTCCCCGCCTTCTCCGCGTTGTCCCGTATCGCCCGGAATGTATATCCCGCAACCGGGCCCGAATACACGTATCCCGCGTGCGGCGCTATTGCCCCCGCAATCCGCCCTTCCATATCCTCCACCTCGGCGCTTTCCACGCACTTGCCCACCATCGAACTCAGTTGTCTTTCATCCCCCGGAAACCACCTTCCGGCCCCCAGCGCCCTTCTCACAATTTTCGTCATTTTCTTCCTCCAATACCTAATTCCAATTCCGGCTTTCGCACTCTCTTCCTTTTCTTCGCCTCCTGCACAGCCGCACCGCCGCGACGGACCGGGAAAACACGGAGGCGGCAGAATTTCAGATCTTTCTTCACTGCTTTTCGCTCAACACATCAAGAGGACTACGCGCACGATTACGCATAGTTTTAACAACATGTGTATAGATCATCGTCGTTTCCACGTTCGCGTGTCCAAGGTATTCCTGAATCTCACGAAGGTCCACACCGTTCAACAGCAGGTGAGTCGCGAAAGAATGCCGCAAAGTGTGTACCGTTACGTCTTTTTCTATCCTGGCGGCGCGTGCCGCGCCACGCACAACACCCTGGACCTTCGACGGACTTACGTGATGCCTGCGCACTTTACCTGCCCTCGGGTCCATCGACAGTTTCGAACTCGGAAAGAGCCATTGCCAGCCGAACTGCGAACCGGCGCTTCTGTATTTGCGGCTCAATGCCTTCGGCAGATATACCTCGCCGCACCCCGCCGCCAGATCCTTTTCGTGCAAGTCCCGCAGTTGTGCTATGTGCTTTTTAAGGGGCGCCGCAATATTGGCCGGTAAGAGCGTTGAACGATCCTTATCTCCCTTACCACCCCGCACGAAGACAAGTTCATTGTCAAAATCCACATCCTTTACCCTGAGCCTGCACAGCTCCATAAGCCTCAAACCTGCCCCGTAGATGAGCTTCATAATCAGCAGTTCAGAGCCCTTCGCCTGCTTCAACAGTTGTTCTGTCTCCTCGGGCGTTAACACCACCGGCAACTTTTTCCTCTTTTTGGCCCTGATACCTTTACTTATATCACCTATATCAAGACGCAGAATTTCCCTGGCCGCAAACAACAGAGCACTGAACGCCTGATTCTGAGTTGCTGCGCTTACATCTCTTTCCGTGGCAAGCCATGCCAGATAATCCTTGATTCCCTGTGGACTGACAGCAACAACCCCTGCCTCCTCTCTCCTCTTTTGTACCTTCTTGAGATACCGGAAAAAACGCTCGGTCCACTGAACGTACGTCTGCTCCGTCCTGTACGAGTAATGCCGCACTCTCAACCCGTCACGAATGGCCGCCAGAACGTCGCGACATACTATTTCCCCGGCCTCGGACACCTGTACTATCGGTGTTTTCTTTTCCCGTTCGGCTTCGCCGTTCAGAAAATTATGGAAGTACAAACGCACTGCCCTCTCGGCCTGCTGTACCTGCCATTCCTCTGTACTCCCGTCCTCATACAATGAGTTCACATACTTCTGAAGAAGTACCTCCCATGCATCAGGCTTCCAATCCGCGCTTTCCTTGAAGAAACGCCGGACCCAGTAAACGTAGAACTTCGCGTGTTCCGCCTTTACCAGCAGGTTCTTTACAAGATAATCACCGTATTCCGCCAGCCGTAAGTCTTTGTCATTCAGCATATTACGCACTCCCATCTCGTGATTACCATATTATACCTGTCCACGTATAATATCCCAATAGCCGCGTTTTACGCTTGCTTTTACGTGCTTTCCCTCTCGTTCCGCTAAATACGCGTCGCGTTATACGTCTTCACGCATAATTTAGTAATATGCCCTCTGTTTTTCAAGTCTCACCTTTCCCCTGTCCTGCGTTTTTCGCATCCACACTACAGTTTTTCGCTTTTCCTCCTTGAATCTCTACTCCATTTTTACCACAATTCCTCCGTAAACTTGGTCCTCCAAGCCGTCAGGACCTGTGAAAAACATTCTAAAGTACATACTACGTTCGATGAGAGAATGAAATGATCATCCAAATTCCAGATCGGAGCGTCTTCTCGCAGCCAGCGCTCAAACGCTGGGACGAACTCGGAGCCGAAGCACAAGCCCTATTCCTCGGCAATGTTTACTGTGGAGCGTGTCGGAAAGCAGTTCACATCTTTGTCGAATCAGGCAGAATCGAGAAGAAAGACCTGATCTTGACCGGACGGTGTACTGAGTGTGGAGGCCAAGTTGCCAGATTGATCGAAGGAGAGTAGAATCATCGAACCAGAAAATGCAGAGTATTTTCGCGTAGCCGCGAAAAACTCTGATTTTGCACGTTGTGCAGAGAGAAAGATATGAATACCAAGGCGTTCACACTTTTCCTTTCTCGGCTCTGCTTTGCGGGTGTCGCAGCAGTCGGGATTGTCCTGATGGTTTCCAGCTTTCGTGACACATTGAGAG
>JAWODU010000040.1:0-21941 GCA_046483125.1 Kiritimatiellia bacterium | reverse complement strand
CCGCGGCCCATGGCGGTAAGTTCGGCATCGGAAAGCGGCGGAGCGCTTTCCCCGCGGTTCTCAAGCGGCAGGTCGCGCTCGTCGGGCTTGATGTATATCTGCGCGGGAAGACCGGATTCCGCGAGAGTGAAACGGTGTTTCAGCGTCTCGAAACCGTCTTCGGTTTTTTCAATAGGTATGAACGGCTCCCACACGGTGTCGCCCAGACCGTTGGTGTTGTCCTGCCAGTGCCACTTCTCGTAGATGAACGGCTCGGGGTTGCGTTCCCCGACTATGCGCTTGTTCTCGTCAAACAGCAGTAACGACACACGGTATGCCTGCCCGTTCTCGAACTCGGGCACGTCCATGACGATACAGGCGAAATCGCCGTTAAAGGGTACGGTCTGTTCCTTTACCACGGTGCCTTCCTCGTCGTTCTTCATGAGCGTGAGCTTGGCCTCGGCGGCGCGCCTGGCCTTCTCGCCGGCGCCGTGTATCCCGATGTCGGCTATGCCCTGGAGCTTCTTCGTGTAGGAGGAAAAGTAATAACTGAACTCAAAATCGCGCCGCGGCGGACGCATCTTTTCTATAACGTCGACCCTTCTTTCCTTGAACGTGGTCACCGCCCCTTCTTTGCTGTATACCTCTCCGCCGTCCATTGAGTGAAAGTCTATCAGGCGGGTGCGGAACATTACTTTGGCTGGACGCCCGGCGCTCCGGACGTCGAACCAAAGGGTATTGCCGTTTCGGCTTATGCCCGGGAACGGGCGGCGGAGACGCAGGTGCTTTACCTCGCCGGGACGGAGTTCCAGGAGCCCGTCCTTGAGTTCGGGCGCGTCGTAGGCGGAGTATATCAATCCCTCCTGGCTCTCTATAAAGAACCCCAGACGCACAGTCTGGGAACGGGTGTTGTGGTTCTTTACCGTGAGCCTCATGTCCACTATGTCTTCCATGATGGGGCCAAGCTCGTTGATCTGAAAGACCGGCGCCGATGAATCGAAGATCAGCTTGAGCTTGGTTGTATTCCATCCGTGTTTATCGAACGCATTGTAAAACTTGTCGTTTCCCCCTATTCCCCTGCTGAGCCAGCAGCGGTAGGCCGTGCCGTCGGGAGGGGGCAGTTTCACAATCGGCTTCCCGTCGCGTCCCTTGCCGGCGTAGTTGCCTGTGACCATGTTCTCAAGCGGGATTGCTATTTCCAGTGTCCACCTTGTACCGGTTACCGTACTGCGGATCCTGGCTCCGGACTGCCATTTTCTTCCCTCACCCGTGGTCGGGCTCCAGTAGAGATCGGCGGCGGTGTCAAAGGGGTTAACAAACCATTTGAGGAGTCCGAGCCTGAAGCCTTCGGCGTTGTTTTCGTGGGGGCGGAGTTCGAGCTCGATGTGGTCGTCCCAGATCAGGCCGTACTGCGGATGATGGGTAACGTCCGGGAAACGGCCCCGGGCTTTGAGCCAGGAGTTCACGGGGTAAACCGGGGACGAGTAGCAGACGTACATGTGCTCCTTGTCGTAGGCGAAGTACACCTGGAGCTGGGTCTGGAGAGGAGCCATGTAAACGAAGTGCGACATGTAGAGGTCGTACCAGAACCCGGACAGTGAAGCTGAGTTTATCCATTCGCCTTCGTCCATCACGCCGTCTATCTCGGGAGGAGAATCTGTAAAAGGTATGCGCAGAATGGGGGTGTCGACGCGGGCGGCTTCACCGTAGGAAGTGGGGTTTTGCAGGCCCGGCGTGTTGAGAGCGGTGAGGGCCAGGGTCGTGACGGCGGCCGCCAGGAGGGAAACGGGGCGGATGGCCGGGAAACGCAGATGCGGCATATGGGGCATTTGAAGCCTTTCGGTTTCAGGGTTAAGGTTCCTCATATATAACACCCGGCGGCGGGGAGTTCAAGGCGGGTATTGGTATTCGGGGTTCTCCGGCTTGCGTCCCCGCGCCGCGCAGGCCGGGAGGCCGGGAGGGGTTCGGGTCCTCTGGGCTCCGTGTGTGCCCTTTCCCCCCGCGTCACGCATTTCGTTCGCAAATCGAACCGCGATCTCACCGCTTCTGCTTCGTTTCCGCCCTCCTCGGGTATATGTATACACGCTCGGAGGGCGGGGCCTTGCAGAAGCGGCAAGCTTGCGATCCGATTTGCGAATCCTACGGAAACGGAATTCATCACGCGGTTCGCCGCATCGCGGGCGGCGTACTGGAGGTACTGTAGCGCCGCTTATCCGCGATGCAATGGGAGCAGGGCAGTAGAAACGTTGTGGGCAGTCGGATGACGATTACGGGCGACGATTACGATTGGCGATTAGGATGATTGTCCTCGTGCTCCGTAATCGTCGCCCGTAATCGTCATCCGAAATGGAAGGGTAGACCAGGTGCAGGGACCAGGTGTCCCTCCCCTCCCATCTTAATCCCGATCTTAATCTTTATCTCCCCGAATCTTAATCGTAATCTTAATCCTAATCTTTATCTCTCCCTCTGTCGTCCGTCATCTGCCCTCCGTCCCGACCTTCGGTGAACAGTGGTTCGCCGCCTTCTGCATGTACGCGCGGGGACACGCGTTACTACACCTTCCGACGTTGCAGCAGCAGGTGTCTCACCCGCAGGGCTTAAGTTCGGCGGTGATGTGATGTTCGGCGGCGTCCCTGAAGACGGGGGCGAGATTCCCGGAAATCGATTGCCCGTCTACTTCAAGGTTTACCGTGCCTTTTTCCAGCCCCCGTGGATTCAGTATCTTTACGTGATAGCGCGCGCCGCGGAAGTCCCGGGTCATTCCGCATTCCTGCCATGCAGGGTGGAGACAGGGGTCCACGCGAAGGCCGTCGTAATCCGGCCTTACTCCGAGCATGCCTTCGGTAACCGCCCGAAGGAACCATCCGGCGGTGCCGGTCATCCACGCGAATTGAGTCTGACCGGAACGCCTGTTGTCCGGGCCGATATACTGGTTCGTGAAGACATACGGTTCGCATCCCGAACGGGTCGACGGATTGGTTTCGCTGTCCGGCATTACTTTCATGTACGTCTCGTAAGCGGCTCTGCCGCGTCCCGCGGCGCAGTCGGCCAGGATCTTGAAACCGTTTGCGTGGCAGTAAGGCGCGCCGTTTTCCCACATTCCGGGCGCTATCTGCGTAAGGCGCCCGACGTGTTTCCTGAAGGAAGTGTACGCGGGATGGAGAGTCTTGAAACCGTACGGAGTGTCCAGGTGCGAGTCCACCTGCTCGAGCAGTTCGCCTGCGCGTCTGCCCTCAACGATGCCTGCCAGTACCGCCCATACCTGCGGAAGAAGCCAGATTTTCCCCTCCTCGTTTGACTCGGACCCCACCGGCTCGCCCAGGTCGTTTATGGCCCTCAGAAACCATTTGCCGTCCCAGCCCTGTTCCAGGATAGAGCGGGTGAGAGAATCGGCCCTCCGGGCCAGTTCCTCTTCAAGTCCGCTGCCCCGGTTGAGCCGTTTCGCGAGGCGCGCGGCGGTCTTGAGCCCGTAGACTATTCCCATTGAAGTCCATACCGATTCGCCTTTGCCTTCCAGGTCCACTCCCGTCAGGGAATCGTTCCAGTCCCCGAACCGGCACCGGACAAGCCCGTGGGGCCCCAGGTCTTCGGAAGAGTGTCTCAACCCTCTCAGGGCGTGTTCCCAGACCGTTGCGGTTCCCCCGTCGAAAAACGGTACTTCGACGTCCAGAACGGAAGGATCCCCGCTTTCCAGGATACAGGTTTCCACTACCGGCGCGATCCACACCGGCCCGTCCGAATAGTGGTGATCGTCAACCGGAAGCCAGCCGCGCAGGGTATGACCGTCCGAATACTGGTGGCCGAGACATTCAACGAGCATCTTCTTCGTGTAATCAAGGTCGAAGGAAGCGGTTGCCCAGATCAACTGCATCGCGTCCCGGAAACCCCTGCCGTTGTCCGACCCGACGTCGGCGTATATTCTTACCTGTTGTTTAAGCCATCCGTTGACGAGGTAATTTACCTTCGGGACAGGCGTACGCACCGACAGCCTTTCGACCATGGCCCTTTTGCGCTCAAGGAGCGAATCAAACTCCCGGTCCGGGGCTCCCGGCTCAAGGACCCGTTCGGCGATGTCCCCGGCCGAAGTTGTGTCCATGCAGGCGCCGATGATGATATTGAACGTTGCCTCGGAACCGGGCTCCAGGGTGAAGGCGTGCTCGGTTGCGGCGGCAAGTTTCTCGTTTGCCGCCAGGCTCCCGCCGCAGGCCCCTTTCACGACCGCCTCCGGGCGATTCGGACAGCCCTCGATTCCGAGAAAACTCTTCCTGGACGTGTCGAATCCGGCGGGCCGGATATCGGAGGCCGCAAAGGCGCCGAACCATTCGTGGGTCCTGTCCGGGTTGGTGTTGAGGCACACCGTTATACCCGATGCTTCATCGTGTTCGCCGGAGAGGGACGAATAGTAGTCGCAGTATGCCGGGTATCCCGCGAGCAGAAGGTCCGCGAATGTGAACCACTTGAGACTTGCCGTTTCGTTTCGCGTGTTTGCCAGGGTAACGGTCCATATCTCGCACGGCTCGTTTTCCGGTACGAACCAGCGAAGGCGGGTTTCGATGCCTTTTCTGACGGAACGCAGGGTTGAATAACCGAACCCGTGAACGCAGGCGAATTCGTCAAGCGGCGCGCCCGCGGGGTAACGGCCCGGCGACCAGAATTCTCCGTTCGATTCGTCCCTGACGTAGAAACACCTGTGCCCGTCCCGCACCAGCAGACAGCGTCCGCGGCTGTCTATATATTGAATGGCACGTTCCTTGTAGGCGCCGTTGCCGCCGGCGTGCTGGCTCAGGGCGGAAATGAACCTGGAATTCCAGGCGTAGTTCATGAGAGGGCGGGGTGTGTCGGTTTCGGTTACGACAAATTCTTTTCCGCCGTTTCGAAAACAGCCGAAACTGCTTCTGGTTGTTTGCTCCTCGGAAGTTGTCATTCTGTTACGTCTTCAGGCCTTTCACTTCGCACTTTCCCGATCGGTCCACGCGGACCTTGTATCTCTTCTGCCCGAACGTAACACTGAAGGCGAGACTTTTCCAGCAATCGGGCAGATTGGGAGTGAATTCGGGTTTGTCGGCCAGGGGGTCGAGTCCGGCGAACCCGAACACCACCGCCTGCCAGCATCCGCCGAGGTCCGCAGTGTGCAGGCCGTCGGACGCGGCGTTGCCGGTGTTGTCCAGATCGAGGGAAGCGGCTCGCCGGAAATAGTCATAGGCCTTTTTGGTTCTTCCCAGGCGGGCGGCCGCTGTGGCGTGCGTCGAGTAGCTCAATGAAGACTTGTGCGCCGTCAGCGGTTCATATAAATCGTAGGCTTTTTCAATTTCTTCCGGCGAAAAATCCCTGCCGAGCAGAAATATGGCCAGAACTATATCGGCCTGTTTTATACTGCGGTTGTCTTTGTGTTTTCCGAACAGGTATTCGTCCTGCAGGGGAACGCCTGCTGACGGAACCAGCGGCACCGCGAGTCCGTCGGCTATTTCCTTCCACCGAACGATTTCTTCCGGCTTGAGGTCCAGGGCCCCGGCGGCTTTTCCGAACGCTTTGCTTTGCGACTTCCCCAGCATGTCCGCCCACTTTACTGCCATCCGCAGGTTGTGGCGGGCCATCAGGTTGGTAAAGCCGTTGTCGCGCCCCGGGGTGACGCTTTCATCGGGCCCCACTGTCCCTTCCGAATGCCAGCCGTCCTCTCCGTGCTTCATTGTCGCGGCCCAGAACCGCGCGGTTTGAGCGACTATGCCGAACCCGTGCTCGATCATGAAATCAACATCACCCGAGGCCCTCGCGTACTGGTCCGCCGCGTAGGCGATATCGGCGTTCTGATGCCTGAGATATGTAACGCGCCTGTCCAGCGAGTTGTCGGTTCCGCGGCCGGATTCACCCATCCACGGAAAGAGGGCGCCTGAAGTTCCGAGCAATTGCCTTGCGTTTTCAAGGGCGCCGGGAATTGTTCTCGAGCGGAATGCAAGCAATTGCCGGGCGGTCCCGGGGAGGACGAAAGTATAAAACGGAAGGATGAAAGTTTCGGTGTCCCAGAAATAGAGCCCGCGGTAACGGTTGAACGACAGTCCCCTGGCTGGAATGCTGACGGAAACACCCGGCGGGGGAATAAGCTGAAGCAGTTGAAACACGCTGAAGCGCACGATTTTCCGGTCGAGGGGCGCGCCTTCTATTTCTATGTCCGCCTGTTCCCAGCGTTCGTTCCATACCGCACGGCTTTCTTCAAGGAGTGCCGCAAAACCCGCCTTCGCCGATCTGTCCGCAAGCTCTACTGCTTCTTTACACGGGTCGGAAGTTTCGCGGTCGCTTGCCGCCGCGAAGATTCGTTCGGCTGAAGCCCGCCGTCCGGCGGTAACCTTGACGGCAAGCGTCTGTTCGATACGACGCGGATGGGCACGGGAGGTCAACCTTCCGTCAGCCATGAGGCGGGAGGCGAAAACGATTCCGTGGCCGGTGGTGTTGGTTTTCATCCCGCACCAGGCCGAAGCGCCCGCGGCGCCGCAGGACGACGGCGTGTAATGATACTGTGGTATTTCAGGTTCCCTTTTGTTTCCGCACCTGAAAACCGCGGGAACGTCGGTTGCGAAACTGAAATCGAGTTCTGCCGGGCCGCTCCAGTCCACGGGAATAATTTCGAGGCGCTGGACACCCAGCGAAGGCGAAGCGGCCGAAAGAAAACGCGCAAAACACAGGCGCGTAACGTTCCCCCCGGGACTCCGCCAGAGGACATTGCGTGTGAGCAAGCCGTCTTTCATCGAAAGCGAACGCGAAAATTCCAGGATCCGGCCCGAGTCGAGGGAAAAAGGCTCTCCCTCAAGCGTCACCCGGCAGGCGAACAGTCCCGGCAGTGCAGTCATCTGTACTGAAGGCCATGGGAAATTGCCGTTTACTATTGCCGTTGCCCGTTCGTCGAGGCCGGCGAAAAGACCGGCGAAATAGCCTTCGCGGATAGTGGGGCGGGAGGGGCTGGCTTCTTCATCGTAAGCGCGGATACCCAGCAGTCCGTTGGCCTGGCTGAATATCGTTTCAAAGTAAACGGCCCGCGCGGGATCGTCACGCTCCTGCAGTAACGTCCACTCATCCCCGTTCATGTACCATTGACGGAAATCCTGCATCGACATGGTTCAGACTATAACCGCAAACGGATAAAAATGCACAGGAAAGAGACAGCCAGGCGGATGACCCCTGGACCAAAGCGGGCTTCGCCCGCAGTCCGCCGCGTCGGATCAGAAGTCAGAGATCAGAGGTCAGGCTGACGTCTGACCTCTGACTTCTGACCTCTGCCCAAGTATCCATCCAATACTCTCGTATCATTTTTTCTTGTTTTTTATCGCAGTCCCTTCAGATTAAGGCACTAATTTCCAGGGGCGTCCCTGACTTATATTCTGCTGCCGTGTGCGGGGTAACGGTTAACAATGAAACGACCTAACGTACTGCTTCTTTTTACGGACCAACAGCGGTGGGACACAATCGGGGCTGCCGGGTACGAACACGCGCGCACGCCCAACCTGGACCGTCTGGCGGAAAAGGGTATCCTTTTCGAAAACGCCTTCTGCAACTGCCCCGTCTGCATGCCCTGCCGCCAGAGCATGCTGAGCGGCACATACCCCTCTGCGGCGGGCTGTTGCGTAAACGGCGTTGAGTACCCCGAGGAGGCACCGCACCTGGCCACGTTTCTGAAAGCCGAGGGCTACCATACGGCAAACATCGGCAAGCTCCATTTCAAGAACCATTCCAACCGCAACCACCGGCTGGCGCATCCGTCTTACGGATTCGATACCGCGATAATTTCCGACGAACCGGGATGTTACGACGACGCCTACATTGACTGGGTCCGCGAAAGGGACCCTGCGCAGGTGGAAAACTGCCGCTGTGACACCCCTCCGGCATGGACGGGCGAACCCCGCCGCAAACAGCCCCGCGATGTTCTTCATCCCTACGTGTTCGAGGGTCCCGAAGACATGACACACACCGCATTTGTCGCCTCCGAAACGGTCCGTTACATCGAACAGCACCGGAATGAACCTTTTTTCTGCATCGCGGGTTTCTATTCTCCGCACGCGCCCATCAACCCTCCGCGGCGGTTCGTGGAAATGATAGATCCGTCGGATATGCCTCTTCCGTCCATGAGGGAAGAAGAAAACAACCCGGAAGTAAGCGCCGAAGACTGGCGGCGCATCCGCGCGTACTACACGGCGCTGGTGAGCCACATCGACGACAGAATCGGCCTGGTACTTGAGGCTTTGGAAAAAAACGGTCTTACCGAAAACACGCTGGTCCTGTTCACGTCGGACCACGGCGATCATCTTGGCGATCACGGAAAAGTCGCCAAGGGCGCCCCGGGACTGGACAGTTGCGCTCATGTGCCTCTCCTTGCTTCATGGCCGGGCCGTATTCCCGCAGGGCGGAAAAAGTCCGAACTGATAGAGCTGGTGGACGTGGCGCCGAGTATCCTGGATTTCTGCGGAATCGCGCGGCCCCTTTCCATGCAGGGCCGGTCGTTTGAACCGCTCGTCCGGGACGGGGAATACACTCCCCGTACGTCCGCGTTCATAGAATGGCGCGACCCTTTCAAAAAGAGCTGGAAAACCGTGAGGACCGACGAGTTCAAATACTGCGTTTCCAATTCCGGCACGGAATACCTCTTTGACCTGGAAAAAGATCCCAACGAGCTTTCCTCCGTGCTCTCCGACCCGGAATACGGCAATACCCGGGAGGATATACGCCGTGAGCTCATTCGCCGGTGGTTTGACGTGGAGAAACAGCTTCCCCTCCGGACCGGAAGATACTGAAAAGCGAGTGTACGGAAGGACGCACTCCTGCCCGTACCTGAGTACTGTAATGCCCTGTTTCCGGTCGGTTATCCGCTGAAACATCCCTTTTTTCAGGGCCGAGAAGCGCGTCCACGGACTGGCACGGCTCGTGCTGGAGCACTCCGGGGGAACGGAACATGGGGGGAACAGCCTTTCCGGGGCGGAAACACCGAAGATTTAATACTTCTTTCCAGGCCGGGAGCTTCGTAACCCGGCTTTGTCCGAAAGCAGTGTTGCTCAAGCTTTTCGTGCGTGGTATCTTCTGCGTCTCCGTGCCGTATGACAATGAAGGAAAAACACATCAGTAATGTAAAATTATTTACTGCCGCGGCGGCGTTTTGCGCGTTATTTCTGTGTCTGCCCCCGGCGGCCTTTGCCCGTCGCGACGTTTACGAGGTAAGCCTGCCCAAGTCCGCGTGGGATAAGCTGGAAGTGTTCGAGGCGCATTCGCTCTCCAGGGCGGACAAGTCCTTCCACAACGAAAAATGGCGCCAGGCACGGGCGGAGTACGATACTTTCATAATGGAGTTTCCGAAGTCCGAAGCGATTTCCTACGCTCTGGTGAGAAAAGGCCGCTGTTTTCAGCACGACGGCAAAAGGAACAAGGCCATAGACGTGTACACCGAGGTGCTGGATTACTTCCCCAACGTTATCCCCATGGCGGCGCCCTCCCTTTACTTCATAGGCGAATGTCACTGGCAGAACGGGGACATGGACAAGGCTTTCAAGGCGTGGGCGGAAATGGCCGACGACAAGGACTACTCACAGCACAGTCTGGCCGCCAAAGCCGTGAACGCCCTCGCCGGCAACCTGAAAAAACAGAAGAAGTACGCCGAAGCCAACCGGTACTACAAACAGGTCGCCCTGGACTTCCGAAAAAAGAATCCCGGCGCTTCGCGCGACGCGATGGAACAGGTGATCGCCTACTACGTGCGCGGCACCGACGAGCCCCATCTGCGCGATTTCTACGTGAAGATGCGCGGGTTCGACAAACGCCCCGAAGAAGTCGGCGACGCCGAGGAAATCGCCAAGAGCGGCTCGTACTGGAGCAAGGTTCGCAGCTACGTAAAGAGGCACGGCCGCTTCAAAGATGAGCAGGCCGCGCAGAAGAAGAGATATTACTCGTACTGGTCCGGACAGATGGCGGGCAGGTTCCCGAAATGGGACGATTACCAGATAGACTACGCGAATTTCCGGCTGGCCGCGGACGGGGACAGGGCGGCCTGGTCGAAATATCTCGCCGACCAGTTCGAAAAATATCAGAAATCCGGAGATTACGACCGTATCATCAAGTGGATTACTCTTTTCAGCGCCTTCCCGAAACGCGTGGATCACTACTACACGATGCTCAAGTTTGACAAAATGTCGTTCGGCCAGTGCATCGACGTCCTGAAAATTGCCTATGATCGCGTAAAGGACAGACAGCTTGCCCGCAACGTCCTCGACAGAATACAGGGAAAAAAGCCGGACGATAACCAGATCTACAAGGTGGTCCGCGAACTGTGGCACCGCGACGAGCCGATGGTGGAGCGTTTCTGCATGCTGATGGAAGACAGGAGCCGCGGCAAGTACACGCTTCTCAGGCACTGCTGGGACATGGTGCGCCGTCGCCGGAACAAAGGCGACAACATCAAGGAAGGCCTGGCTTTGGCCGACGAACTCACGACGGTGGAGAAATACGCGGACTCCGCCTGGTGGTACAAGGGGCTTCTTCTCCAGGAAGCGAAAAAATACAAGGAGGCAATTCAGGCTTTCCGCATGTGCGACAAAGCGCCTGACAGCCTGTGGCATATCACGGACTGTTACCTGGGAATGGGCAAGCCTCAAAGCGCCCTGGCCCAGCTTGTGGAAATCGAGAACTTTTTCAAGAACGAGGCCTCGAAAGCGGCCCTGCGCATCGCCGACGTTTACAACGGTATGCACAAGAAGGAAGAATACATCGCAGCGCTTCGAGCAGTGCTCAAGAAATACCCCGGGAGCCGTGAATCAAGCACCGCTCATCAGAAACTGGAAAAACTGGGAGTAAAAACGGGAGGAGCCATCGATGCAGATTAAAAACATCAACAGCCTGCTGGCTGTGACAACCGCCCTGCTGGCCTTTTTCCGCGTAACGGGCGCGCCGGCCGCAAGAGAGGCCAAAGCCAGAAGGGGCGAGGCGGGAGGAGCGGAATACGCCGCCGTTAAACTTATAAGGAAAGCCGAGGATCTGCTCGAGGCGGGCGAAAAGGAACGCGGGGTTACCATGCTTCGAACGGTGGTGCGCCAGTATCCCGCCGCCAAAGCCCGCTACGACGCTTACCTGGCGCTCGGCAGGCATTATTTCGAAGAACGCGACCAGAAGCAGGCCATTGACGCCCTCAGGCATCTTACAAGGCTGAAGAAGGCCGATGAGGAACTGAGCGGAAAGGAAAAGGACATGTACCTGGAGGCTTTGTATCTGACCGGCGTGTGCCATTTCCAGGCCCGGCAGTACGGCACGGCGTTCTCCGTACTGCGCAAAATAACCGGGAATTATCCCAACACCGTGTGGGCAAACCAGGCCTTTTATTACATCGGGCTCTCCCACTTCGCCCAGGAACACTGGGACAAGGCGATCAAGGCCTTCAGCCTGGTTGGCACTTTTGTGGACCCCGACAGCCCGGTCCTGCAGTACGCCGAGGCGGGCCACAGGCTCAACGTCAAGGTGATGGACGGGGACCTGCCCGTACTTCACAGGCTGGGCCGCAGAATTACCGTCTCCGCGAGAACAAAACACGGAGACGAGGAAACCATAACGTGCGGACCCCTTGCCGGGGACTCCTCCATTTTCCTCGGTTCGATACCCACTAAGACCGCCAGGGCCGTGAAAAATGACGGAACACTGCAGATAACGGGCGGAGACGAAATCGAGATAAGCTACTACGACGACAATACAAGGGAGGGGAAGAAAGACGTCCTCAAGAAAAAGAAAGTGGAGGTGGTTTCCTCCGGGCACCTGACCTTCACGCTCGGAACCTTTGACAGCAAGGCCACGGCGGCGTTCCTGGGACAGCCGCTTTTCGTGCGGCTCCGCGACGTGGACCTGGACGTGTCGCCCGGGGCCGACACGGCCAGGATCAAGGTGCTGTCCAGGTACGAGCGCAAGGAAACGGAAGAAGGCGGCTCGCTGAGGACGGCCGTGGACGTTGAAAAGCTCATGGCCGAGGAAAGCGAAGAGGACAAGTTTGAAACCAGGGAAGAGATACAGCTCGTTCTCACCGAAACAGGCGAAGGAGACGGTCCCGTTCATACCGGTATATTTACCGGAAGCATTCTCGTAAGGAACGAAGCCGACGGGAGTCAATCGCCGGCCGGCAAGGACAGTCTCGCGTGCGCCGTGGGCGATGAAATCGCGGCAAGCTACATCGACGAGATCCACGCCGAAGGCAAGGCCGCGCGCGACGTCAAGGTGAAGATAGAAGTAATGGGCGAAATAGATTCACGGCCCCTGGCCTCCCAGGATGTCGTCGCCGACACTCTGATAAGGTCCAGGAAGGAACTGGTGGAGGCAGAAGCCTACCTCGAACTGGCCAGGATATTCAAGAGCATGGGATTGAAAGACGGCGCGGCGATGAAGGCGGCCGAAGGACTGGGGCGGCTTGAATTCACCCTGAACACGGAAACTCCCGTTCCAGCTTCCCTGAAGCAGAAAGCCTTCAGACTGAAGTGGGAGCTTCACCTTGCTCAGGACAATCTCAGCGGCGCCATGGCAACCTGCAAGGTCTTCAACCAGCTCTACCCGGACTCGCCCATCGTGGACAGCGCTCTCATGGGCATAGCGAAGGTGTACATCGAAAAAGGAGAATACGACGAAGCGGAAAAGGTCTACCGCCAGGTCCTCGGACTGCCGGCGTCCTTTTCAAAAGCGGAAGCCCAGTTCCGCATAGCCGAACTCGCCGAGATGAAAGCGAAACAGGCCGACGAACGACGCAGTGACAACGCAAAAGAAAAAGCGGTGAAGGAATACAAGCTGTGCGCCAAGAAATACCCGGACAGCGAGTACGCCGGCCGCTCCCTTGCGAAAGTGGTGGATTATCACCTGGAGACGAAGGACTACGTTGTGGCAAACGACCTGCTGGAACAGATTTTCATGGACTACCAGGACGAGGATTTCCTGGACAGCATGCTTCTCAAGTGGGTGCTGGCAGCCTATCGCATGGGGAATTTCAAGAAGGCCCACGACAAGTGCGCCGAACTGATATTTCAATACCCCGGGAGCCCGCACGCCCAGAAGGCCAAGCAACTGCTCCCGCGGATTGAACAGAAACTGGGAATAAACAACAAAGGATAAAAGATGAAAAACAGAAGATTTGCTTCCGTACTGTGCGCCATCGGCGCTCTCGCCTTCGCCTCGGGGCTCGTTTTCGCCCGGGCCGAAGGCGCCGAAGCTGATGAAAAGGCTTACGAGGAACTGAGCGCGAAGATACAGCAGCAGCCTTACTCGGTATTTGAAGACGACGTAACCAGGCTGTTTGACCTGGGCGACAGACTTTCACGCCCGGTTTCGGTGTCGATAGTGATAAAAAGCTACCTGGCCCGCCAGCAGGAACCGTCGCTCACGCTTCTTAAAAAGGCCATAGAAAACGCTTTCACCGTCGGGAACTTCCGTACGGCCGTGGCCAGATGCAAGGACTACCTCAAGAGGAGCACGCCCAACACCGAAAACTCCGATATCGCGGCCGGAATGTACAGCGCGCAGATAGATTTTCTCAACGCCCCCGACGACGCCTACCGTTTTATGGCCGGGCCGGGCAAGTCCTTCAGAAAAAGCATTGCCGCCAGGAAATTCGACGAATGGTTCATGCGCCGGGCCACGCATGTCAAGGACTACGCCGGACTTGCCCAAAGGCTGGAACTCGTATTTTCCGACAGAATTCCCGTGGAAATGGAAAAAGCGATTTACGGCGGATATCTCAACCGGCTGGCTTCGGAACTGGTGTCGCCGTCGCGTGAAAAATTCGAAGCGGCACCCAACTGCCGGAGTCTTATTTCGGCAATACGCGACGAAAAACAGAAGGCCAGGCTGGCGTTTCTTACCGAAAATCTCGCCTTCAAGGCCGCCTCCTCGGGCAAGGATTCCACCGCTTTGAACAGGGAGTTCGAAAAAGTAACCGCGGCGGCTGAAGACTATATGAACAAATCCCCTTCGGCAAAAACACTAATAGAAATCATAGAAACATTCTCCGAAGGCGACCCCGGGGCCGGCTGGTCGGAAGGGCACCAGGTGGAATTGAAGAGGGACCTGGTGGTCAAAGCTTTCGCAAAACTGCCCTCGGACGAAGAGGCGAAAAGGGTAATGACGTGGGAGCATCCCCGGCGGAAAAGGACGATCAGGGACCGCATTGCCTCTCCTCGCGACTGGACCCGGATCGCGGCAAAGAGACCGTCGGTTTTCAGAAACAACGTTGACCTGGCCGTAAACACGCCTTTCTTCACGGAAACCGGAAAGCGGAATATTTACGAAGTACAGTCCAAAGTGCTCAAGAACACTCCCTCCGGGGACGCCGCGGCGATCAAATCGATAGCGGCCGGCACCAACCTGGATCAATGCGTGGACCACCTGGTGAACAGCGAATCCTGGTATCTTTACGAATTCGGCGACGCCTACGAGCTCATTAACGAAAAGATCATACCCGCCGTAAAGAAAATCTCCGCCGCTGAAGGCAAAAAGATATCCGAAGAAGACATTACCGCGTCGATTCTGCGGTTCGGTTCCCGGTACGCGGCCAACAGTCCCCTTGCTTTCGACACGGACACCGCCGAAGCCTATATGGACAGCGTGTGGAAGACTTTCGGGACCGACCGCGCCATCGTGAAGCATCTCCAGTCCCTGTCATGGGTTCCCTACACCGAAAAACAGTGCAAGGAAATCTACGAACAGCCGTATCAGCGTTTCCGCAGGGAAGCCGACGACCTCGGAAAGAAACCCGAACAGGCCAGACGCAGGCGTGACGAACTTGTCAAGAAAGCCGGACAGGCCAAAAAAGCAGGAAAAAACATCAAGGAACTGGCCGCCGGGCTTCGCGATGTCGAAGCCGACCTCAAGAAAATGGAAAAACAGCTCGCCCAGATAAGCGAGATAGACGCGGCGTTCAGGAAGGCTCTCGACCCCGCGTCGGTGAATATCGAAGCGGCGCCTTCCGCAATGTGCAAGGAGCTTGCCCTGGCCGTTAAAGCCGCCCGCGAAGACGACAAGGCCGTCTTTATCGGGCAGGCGAAAAAGCTCTACGCCCGGTTCAAGGACTACGATGAAAAGAAGGAACCCTTCGGCAGAAGAGTCATGCGCCTCCTCCTCGATCCCCCCGGAGATATGGACGTTATCGACCTGCAGTGCGCGATACTCGCCAACCAGCTCAAGCATTACAAACCGGGCGAAGAAAACTTTCGGGTCCACTGGATGGTTTCCGACATCCTTCACAGCAGGCCCCAGTGGTCCCCCCGCCGCTACACGAAGGAAGACAAATCCAACGTGCTGAAACTGAACAAGGTGTTCGCCGCGGCCGTTTCCGAACACATGAAGAAAGGAAAGTTCCCCGGTCGCCTGTTCGGTTACGTTCTGGACACCCGCCGCAGTGAGAACCGGCACCGCAAGGACCGCTGGCACGACCGGGGTATGAACAGTGACCTGATGATAGAGATCATCGAAAAAGACGCCCTCGCGAAAAGCTCCTATCGCCCCGACGACAGCTGTCAGATGGCCGCCTGCGCCTGCATGTGGCTGGCCAGGAACGAGTTTTCCCTGCCCGAGAAGTACAGCCTCGACCGTTACTTCGACGACATGTTTGTCAAGGAAGCCGAACGCGGCAAACTGCTCGATTACGAGTACTGGTCGCTGGGCGGGCGGGACAAACATCGCAAGGTGCGCGACGCCGCCGCCAGGCTCCTGGCGTCCGGCGAAGACGTGAATACCGACAACTACGGCCGCTGGCACCGTTACGCGCTGGATGCCTCGGAAAAACCCCGTAACAAGTATATTGAAAAACTGGAATCCCAGTACGGCAAAACGCGCTTCGACGAAGACGCCATGGGGTACCTGTATTTCAGGCACCAGGCCGATCCCTCAAAGCCTGAAGGCCGAAAGAAATTCTTCGACAGGCTTTCAACGGTGTTTGACCGCATGGCCGATGTACCCCGGCGCTGTGACATGCCCTACATGGGCGGGCTCCGAAACCTCGATGATCCGGACAACCCCACCGAAGGGGAAATGGAAATACTTGAACGGATGTTCGCCGTTTCTCTGGTCCCCCCGGAATGGGACCGAGGCCATGGTTATGAATACGTCGTGTACCGTATGAACGGCCCGGTGCTTTCTTCCGGCGATCCCGCCGATGCATTCCGGGCGGCGCCTCATTTCTGGAAAATAGCCCGAGACTCGCGCGATTCCCGGCTTGCGGACCATCTGGTGCGTCTTTCCGAAAACCTTCTTAATGAGAAGCGCTATGACCTGGCCGTGGTTTACAGTTCAATCGGGCAGGATTTACTGCATTCACAGCTCTCGGACGTCTCCAGGAACGCGCTCTCAGTGGTGAAGTCCAGGGCCCTTACCGAAGTAGGAGGCGTTATACCGGTGGACCGAAGCGACCCCAGGTATCCCCTGTTCGCCGCCCAGAGAGATTACTTCGGCGGCAATGTCCAGCGGGCGTGGGATAACTACATGAAAGCCAGGGACCTGGTAACGGAAGCCTTCCAGGAGCTGGATCCTTCATTCTGTACGTGGCTGATCGGACGCCACACGGAAATCGAACAGTTCGAAGAGGCCGAAGACCTGGCGCGAAGGCTGATCCAGTGGCAGGAAAACAATCCTTCCCGGGTTTCTCCGGAAGTCAGGGCCGAGGTGATGCTCGCTTACGCCAATATAGCCTTCAGGCGGGAAGAATACCCGAAGGCCAAAGCGCTGTACGAGAAGATAGCCGCCACGGCGCAGTTTGAGGGCCTGAGGGTCCGGACGGATGCCCAGATGAAGATAGCGGACGTGCTTCGCGTGTCGGGCCAGCCAGACGAAGCCATCGCCCTGCTGGATAAACTCCTGCGCGAAAACGACCGCTACATTCAGACGCTCGGGCATTACCACATGGCCCTCGTTAAAATGGACCTCGAACAGTACGAGGAAGCCAGGGAACATCTCGACAGGGTTTTCGCGCTGGATCCGAACCACGCGGAAGCCAGGATCCTGGAAGGCAAGATAAACCTGAATGTCAAGCAGATTGAACGCACACTGCGCCTGCGTGAAATCGGAGCGCTGTCGGAAAAGAAAACCATCGTTCCCGGCAAACCGCTTCAGATAGGCATTGAAGACCGCGTTCTTTCCGTGGTGGGTAACGCCGTGCGGGTGGAGATACGGGCCTGGACCGATTCCGGCGATGAAGAAATATTCAATCTCCTGCCCTTTGCCGATTCGAGGACGCGGTTCGAGGGCGAAGTGGCAACAGCGCTGGCACCTCCTTCGAAAAACGACGGTGTACTCCAGGTGCTGGGCGAAGACAAGGTGCATTACGATTTTTCCGAGAAGTTCAAGAAAGCCCAGCAGATAGAAGATGCCGTAACCCATACTCTCACCGTGGTCAGCGACTCGGACCTGTTCGCTTCTTCCGGGCGCATACTCAGCGAAGAAGAACGCGAACAGATGGCGATTGAGGAAGCGATAAGGGAACGTCTCAGAAAAGAGGGAGCCATCCGCGAAAAGATGGGAACGGAAAGACTTTCTCTCAGAATGCTCAGGCCCGGCACACAGGTCCGCCCCGGAAACAAGATCAACGTGCGCGTCGTCGATTACGACCGCAGTGTGACTTCCGGCAAAGACTCGATTAACGTCGAAGTTTCCACTTCAAGCGGGGATCGCATTCTGGCCTTTCCGCTGTACGAAACCGAAACGCACTCCGGCGTATTTGAAGGGGCAGTGCCGACCGAAGCCGCGCCCGCGGTGGCCTACGCCACGGATTCCGACGAAGGCGCCGATCCCAATTACACCATTTCGAAGGGGGATCATCCTCCGTGGGTGGCCCTGAAAGACAACATGCGCCCGAAGACCTTTGCCGTTGACCTCAACGACAGCCGGTTCCTCGGAAAACTCGATATTCACGCGGGAATAACCGGAAGGAAGCTCAAGGATTTCCTCGTGCAGATATCCGGAAACGGCACTGATTTCACCACGGTCGGCGCCTGGCCGGAGGCCCTGCCCGCCTGGGACGGCAGTCCCAGGGGCGTAATAATCAACGCGAAAGGTATCGACTTCAGCAAAACGCAGAGATCCAGAAGAAACGAGATCGCAGCCCGTGTCGATATCATGCGCAAGGCCCTCGGCAACGCTTCCACGCGGCAGAAGGCGTACATCCGGCTCAAAAACCTCTCCGCCAAGTGGAACCGGAACGTCTTCGGCAAGGACGATGACCTCCATCTCCAGCGGCATTCTCCCTCGTACCTGGCGCGGTTTACCGGGGCTTTCTACCTTCCCGAAAGAAGGGTAAAGGTTTTTGAACTGAAAACGGAAAACAGGAAAAGCAGGGAACAGGTCCGGTTCGTAATGACCGTTGACGGAAAAGCGGGCACCACCAGGGACGAAGACGGCAAAGACGTGGAAACGCCTCATACTTACAAGGGCGCTCTCAAGAAAGGCGTCCACGTAATAGACGTTTACGTCACCGCCGAGAGGTACGCGGAACCTTCTTTCCATCTGCTCTCCGACTCCGAAGAGCCTCCCTACAGGGAGGAATGCCCGGCGGACATGTTCGACCCCGCAAAGAATCCCCGTATCGCGGAAGCGACTGCCACCCGGCCGGCTGAAGTCACCGCGGCTGAAGACGGCGGTTCTTTTAAGGTCGACTTCGCGGGCCGGAAGAGGTGCAGGGCGATCAGGCTTTACATGCACGATTTCGAAACAGACGCTCCCGCCATAGATAAGCTGATGCTGACATCCAAAACGGGAGAAAAACTTCTCCCCGCCGAAGCCGACCTGCTGTCCCTGAGACAGAACAATATCCTGGAAATCATTCCCGGCGATACGATTTCCATATCCTACAAGGATCCCGTCTGCCTGAGCGAAAACAGGCGGGTCAGGGAAGCTTTCCTCTCGGCCACCTACGCCAACGCGGAACTTGAACCGTGTTTCATCGCGTCTTACGGCACCGACAAAAGGGGTATGCGCGAGGCCGAGTATATCACCATGCGCCGCTTCAAGCCCGGAGACACGGTGAATATTCTGATCGACGATCCCGACGGCGATGTTTCCGAAAAGAAGGATAAGATTCTCTATACTGCTTCAACCCCGTTCGGTGAGCCGATTGAACTGGAGGCAATGGAGCAGTCGGCCCACAGCGGAGTTTTCGTGGGACGTATTTTCCCCGTTGAGGAGGAACCGACCCGCAAGTCCGAGATAAAGGTGAGCGAAGGCGACGACATAATCATAACCTATCTCGACAAGGAAAACACGGACCCGGGGATTCCGTGGAACCGGACCGTCAACATCGAGCAGGTGTGGTACCAGGAACCCGAAGTGCGGGTCTTCGACGTGTCCTCGTTTCCCGTGCCCGATGAAGAGCTGGAAAAGCAGAATAAGGAAATCAAGCTGGTGCAGGAATACATTCCGGCGAGGCGGCGTCTCGCGGCAAAAAGACCCATGAGCCCCGCCCCTCCCGAGTCAACACCCTCGGCCTTCGCGGGAAGCAGTGTGATCGTGGAAGTACTCTGGCCCACTATAGCGCAGTCCGAGCTGAGCAAGACTGAAATTTATCTCCAAACCTCCGCGGGACGGGAAGCCGCGGTGCGGGCCGAAACCGAAGAAACAGCGCCTCCAGGCGAAACCGGGCCGCCCGAAGGGGCCGAAGAAATTCCATTCGATCCCGCAGTCCCGGGCACGCTGAAGCCCGTATGCCCCATAAGCGAAAGCTCCGCGACATTGATTGTCCCTCCCGGGTTCAGCAGGGACTCCACGGTCGCGGGCGACCGTTTCTCAAGCGGTGACCCGCTGAGCGACGGACGCTTCACGTTCTCCATCCCCCTGGCGCTCGGCGACCTTCCGGAAAAGAGCCTTGTTAAGCAAGAGGCAACGGACCGCCCGCGGGAAAAGGAGGAGGTGAAGCTTACGGTCAAGGGAGGCGACACTGTATATATCGGCTTCCATTACACGAATGACCTCGGTGAAGCCCGGTGGATAACCAGGGAGGTGATTGTGGACGCCGAACCGTTTTTCGACGTCATGGACAGGCGTTATCAGGAAATGATAACGGGCCTTTACGTGGGCCAGTCGGCTTACTTCAGGGTCATAGATCCGCTAATGGATCAGACCCCGGACAGGGACAACGTGACTGTATCTCTGAACGCAGAATTCGGAGAGAAAAAGGATATCGAACTGCTCGAGACCTACAGTCATTCCGGAGTTTTCAAAGGTCTGACCAAATTCACGTATGCCGAACGGAAGGAGGCCGCGGAAGGTTCCGAACCGGTTTACTCCTCCGAGGACGGAATGCTCGCGGTCAAATACGGCGATACCGTGACCATGACCTACAAATCCGTTGAGGGCAAAGAACCCCTGGTGAGAACTCTGAAGATATTCAAAGGCGCCGACGGAGAAGTTCTGCCGTTCAGCAAACGGTTCAAGGACCCCTCGATAGCCGTACGCACCCAGCTTCTGAGCGCCGAGGCCTACTTCGAACTCGCCAAACAGCACAGGAAACTGGACCAGAAGGAGATCACCAGGCAGGAGATCGCCAAGGGCAAGAAACTGCTCGAAGAGGCCCTCAGACAGCACCCGGATACCGACGCGAGGGCCCAGGCCGACTACCTGCTGGCGAATCTCGCCATGGAGTTCGCAGAAGAGAGCAAGGACCCCGAAGTCCGGAAGAAGTTCTACGAGGAAGCGCTCACCGGTTTCTCCGCCATAGTGAGTACTTTCAACGAGAGCGAATACGCTCCCAAGGCGCAGTACAAGAAGGCGCTTGCCCTGGAGAAACTGGGAGAAATCGATGAAGCGTGCGAAGAGTACGTAAAGCTCTCCTACCGGTGGCCGGGCAACGAGCTTGTGGCTGAAACCATACTCCGTCTCGGCCAGTATTTCTTCCGGAAGGGCAAGAGCTTTACCGAGGCTGTAAAAGCGGAACCCGACCCCGTGGAAAAAGAAAAGATCCGGCTCAAGTCCCGGAATATGTTCAAAACGGCCGGCGAGGTCTTCGCGAGGCTCGCGCCGCGTTTCCCGGGGCACGAACTTTCGGGCAAAGCTACCCTTCTTTCGGGCCAGTGCTTCATGAGGGCGGAAATGTTCGAAGAAGCGGTAGAAGCTTTTCTGCCGCTGATTAACGACGAGAAAACGGACAAGGACGTACGAGCCGAAGCCAAGTATTGGTGCGCGGATTCCTACATGCATATGAAAAACCTGGAGGAAGCCTACAAGCAGTTCAAGACGCTTACATGGGATTACCCCGAATCGAAATGGGCGAAATTCGCGCGCGGACAGCTTACCAAGGAAGCGCTGGCGAAACTCGAGATTGAATAGCGGCGGGAATCGCCGAACGGAAACGAGGGTTTGAAATGACGACACCGCCGCCTGTTATGACCGGATTATCGAGGGAAAGCCCTCCTCCCCCGGTCCAGGGCCCGTCGCCTCCTCCGCCGGTTCACAAACGTCCGCGTGTTGAAAGGCGGCCGAAAGGCGGGAACCGTGCGCTGTTGAAGGAGCTCGTTCCGGAGGAGAAGGTAATCGACCTTCTAAGGACGGGCACACGCGCGGACGTCGGAAGCTGGCTCTGTAAGCGGCGCGTCTGGGCCTGCGTCACGACTGAAGAACTGATTGTCTTTGGCGCCGGTAAAAAACCGGTAACGGACAGGGCGCCCCTTCGTAGTCTGACCGGGAGCCGGTATAATCACGTAACCGGTGAATTACTGCTGGCGCCGGCGGAGGAGCTCAAGATACGCACGTTGAAACTGCCCCCCGTGGAGGGTTTTAGAATACTGGAGGAACTGGTATTGTCAAAAGTTCCATGGTAAGCGCCGATTAAAACCGGCAACGAACAACGAGTGAAAGTCTTGTACAATGAAAGGAGTAGCGACCCACATTGACCCCGAGTCATGCGCAGGCCGCCGCGAGGGGGCAGGCGAAGCGTTGACAGGGGCGCAAGTAGGCTAGGTATTGAGCCACGAAATATTTGAAGCTTCGGG
>JAWODU010000039.1:0-49339 GCA_046483125.1 Kiritimatiellia bacterium | reverse complement strand
CTCTTTCCTGTATTGTTCATCTCACCCTCCTATCCTCTCACCATAACACCGCTTCGCTACACTGGCCCAATAAATGGGGTAAGATTCAGCCGGCATATCCCGGCCTGTCGCGACCTCGCGCACCGTCTCGACAATTGCCCGCGGCGCGCGCAACGGGCAGACGTCTTCGTCGCGCGCCCGGCAATACAACGCGCGGGCCGCCTCGTGCCGCCCGAGACCGTCCTTCGCCTGCGCCAGCCGGAACAGGAGCCGCGCATGACGCCGGTCCAGGGCGTGGGCCTCGCCCAGCAGCGCCCCGGCGCGCGCATAGGCGTTGCTTGCCAGCGCCGCCTCTCCACGCTTCAGCAGCGCGTCGCAGCGGCCGGCTTCGTCCTCCCCCAGCCCGGCGGCGTGCTCGCTCTTGAAAGGGACGCAGTCACGCAGGTTCGACGCAGGCACGATGAAGAGGAGTTTCGCTCCGCCCCCCCTCCGCGAGATCCACCATGCGTTCGAGATTGCGCGCGAGATGCTCGACCACGTGCCGCCGCAGCGCATCGTCGCGCCGGTAGGCGTCGAGTCCGACCGAACGGTCCAGAATGGCTTCCACCTCGCCCGCCAGAACGTCGCGGCCACCGGCGTCGCCGCCGTGCGTTACCGGCGCCAGCGCCCGGTCCATCAGCGCGTAGGTCCGCGTCCGTCCCAGCAACGCCCCCGTGTTGCGCAGCCACTGTGGTAACCGCCGTACCGCGGCATACGTCCGCTCCTCCAGGAATTCGTTATGTCCCGTGTAGACAACGTAGAGATCGGGATCGTAACGATTCAGTTCCTTCATCAGCTCGACCACGCGGTAACTGGCATAGCTGATGCCCCCCGCGTTGAGGACCTCCCAGCGCCGGCTCGGTTGCACCGCCGGCAGCAGTTCCCGCAGCCAGCCGCAGAACGAGGTGACGTCCTCGTACGGCCGCCCGTACGTGGTCGACCCGCCCAGGCAGAAGATGCGGTACGTGTCCCCGCCCTTCCCGGCCGGGAACCTCTGCGGGTTGAAGTAATCCAGCTTGTTCGACGCCGTTACCCACCACGTCCGCCCGTTGCTTTGTTCCTTCACGAAGAGCGGTTCGACGGATGCAAAACCCACGAATGGATCGCGGTCCGTCGCCGGTTCCACGCCGACAACGAGCAGAACCAGTTCGAGCGCGACAAACAGAAGGAGGGGCACGGCAACGGCCAGGCCCGTTTTTCTGAGAAGAGTAAGCAATCTCCGGGGTATCATGCGCACAACTACCGCCGCCTGCCCGCCGGTTTAACAAAAGCGGTCTATTTCCTCGCCGGCGATTTCCACGGCGCGGGTTGCTTTCTCCAGGTTCCCGCTCAGGGAGTAAACATCGCGCACGACGAATTCCAATCGTACATCACGCTTCGTCACGATTTCAAGCGTCCCGCGCAGATCCCTGCGCCATGCCTCTTCGTCCAGTTCACTGCCCACGCCAAGGATATTGGGGTTCGGTTTCTTCGAAAACACTATACCCGTGCCGTCAAGGGCGTCGGCCATATACTCTTCGTCGGCCCAGCGTGAAATCGACACCGCTTTCAGGTTCGGCAGGCGGCTGATGGAAGTCTCCCAGATCGGGTCCGCCGGTTCACAGCACCCCCAGTACACCAGTCCGAACATGTCCGCAAGTTCCCGGTAGTAGGAAAAGATCAATTCGTGAAACAGTTCCGGCGAAATACCGACTGTTTCCTGGCTGTCCATGGCCGCCCACATGTCCTTCAGTTTCACTTTCCCGGGTTCTACCTCGCGTTTCGGCAGGAGGGTCGTAAAGTTGTAGCAGGTGCCGCAGGTTTCCTGGTTGCCGTTGTTCAGCGCCAGCAGTCCTTCCCTCTCCGCCCATCTGCACATGCGGGAGGCGTTGTCGCACAGGTAGCGCATGATCCCGTGTACTTTGTCGGGGCAGTCATACAGAGCCAGGAAAAAATTTTCCATGCTCAAGAGCCGCACCAGCCGCTGTGTCAGGCACGGTTTCCCGTAGATTCCCGACCGGATTACAACCGGCATGATGTCGCCGAACGTTTCCTCGAGAAAAGCCTTGTGTTTCATGGTGCCTTCGCGGTCCACGCCGAAGGTAGACGGTTTAAGCATGTCGAAGCCGTCTTTCAGATCCTTTATGGGACAGTCGAAGTGGTAAGCCGTGTTCACCCCCTCGGCGTCGGCGACACGCTCGGTTGGAATCTCTATCCCGAACTCGTCGCACCATACGTGCCAATTCATGTCGATCGTGTCGGGGCAGACGTGGTCGTCGTTCAGGATCTCGTGATGCCGTATATTGCGCATGAACGCCGCTTCCAGGTTCCGCCCGATGCCGGATTCGCACTTGAACAGCGAAGCCGGGAGGAAATCGCGGTCAAAGGTCCGCGCTTCAATGGCGAAGGGCGGTCGGCCGATTTTGCCGTCGTTCATTTCGGTCCAGCGCTTCCTGCGAGTTTCCATTACCGGCAGGGCGGCTATCTCCGCCTGGCGCTTTGCAAGTTCCCGCAGGTACACCCGTTCAGTTTTCGGAATCTCGTATTCCATATCTTATCCCCTTGGTGTCGGCTATGTTGTGTTCCAGAAGTTGATTCCACAACTCTGGGTGTCATCCCGAGCTTGTCGAGGGATCTCATGGGTGGTCTACAAACGAGATTCCACGACTCCGCTGCGCTACGCTCGGAATGACATGCCGCGGACATATGCATACGATTTCTGGAACAGCGTTAGTGCAGGACGACCATAGTCCTTCCTAACCGCTAACGCCTAATCCCTTCCCCTACCCACGGCTCAAGTCTTCACAACTCACGTTTTCATGTTCTTCATAGTACTCTTGACGCCACCGCCGGCTGTGTGTCTTCTTCCGGCACCGTCACCCGTCCTCCTGATCTGCGGGGGACATGCGGTAATCCCCGCCCTCTCTGCTGACACGACACGATTCCCGCCAGTTCTCAAGTTCCTCTGCCATTCGGCCGACACGGCCGGGATATTGACCCGCGATATCCCCGGTTTCTTCTTTGTCGGCAAGCAGGTCGTACAACTCGTATGTCTCTCCCCGGTTGGGACTGTAGAGCTTATAATGATCTTCAACAAGACTCACCTGTTCCTGTGACTCGAAACCGATGGCGTGATTCCGCTGTTCCCGCTCTCCGCGCAGGATCGGCATCAGGCTGATACCGTCGAGAGGCTCCGGTGCTCCCTTTAGCCGGAAGCCGAGCAGATCCATGACCGTCGGGAAATAGTCGCTCGTACAGCAGGGAGTGTCGATTACCCGTCCGCCCTCAACGCCCCCGGGGTAGCACAGAAGACCCGGGACCCTCACTCCTCCCTCGTACAAGCTTCCCTTGCGTCCCCTGAACGGACCCGGAGATCCCTGCTGGCGTTTGCCGGGATGCTGGGCACAGCCGCCGCCTTCCCCCGCGGGGCCGTTGTCGGAACAGAACCAGAGCATCGTGTTCTCCGTAATACCGAGTTCCTCCAGCTCCCGCCGGAGCCGACCCACCTGTTCGTCCATCGCGGTGATGCACGCATAATAGTGCTGTTTGTCTTCGGACAGATGCGCGTATTGCTTTCTGTATTCCGGTCCCCCGCGAACTGGTTCGTGCGGCGCGTGGAACCAGATAACCGCGAGGAACGGCGTTTTGTCCCGGGCCTGTTTCCGGACAAACGGAACGGCGCGGTCCATGATAACGCGCGAATCGTCGCCATCCAGGTTCTCGGTTGCCCATTCGCCGGGACCGGTCCAGTACCGGCCGCTTATCTTCATGTCGCGCATCGGATCCCAGGTGGGCACGGTTATTTCGGTCGAAAAGCATTCGTCGAAACCGTTTCCCCACGGCGGGGAGTAATGCTCGTTCTCGCGTCCGCCCCGCCGTCCGTCTTCAATGTCCTTCGTGAGGGTTCCAAGATGCCACTTGCCGAAATGGCCGGTCGCGTATCCCTGCGTCTTCAGCGCTTCGGCCAGAGTGATCTCTTCCGGGGGCAGGTGCCCGACATTGGCGAAGAAGATGCCGTACCGGTACGGATGCCGGCCCGTAATTGAACTGCCGCGCGTAGGCGAACAGACCGGCGCCGCGGAGTAGAACCGGTCGAAGCGGACGCCGTCAGCCGCCAGACTGTCCAGATGCGGGGTCTTCAGTTCCGGATGACCGTTATACCCGGTGTCCCCCCATCCCTGATCGTCGGTCATGACAAGAATTATGTTCGGCTGTCTTTTCATATCATCGGCATCCTTCATCCGGTATGCGCACATCTCCGGGGTGCGCCCTGCGAACCGTTATTCCCTGCTTAAGTCCCTGCCGTCCGCGGTTATCACGCCCAGATCGCGTTTTGCCTTCAGGGAAATTGCCTCCGGGTTCACAAGCGAGCGGAGTTCTTTCTCGAAATCGCGGACGAGATCGGCAAATTCAGGATCCTGCGCGAGATCACGATTTTCTCCCGGGTCTTCGGCGAGGTTGTACAGCGACGGCGGGAATGACTCGTACCAGGTGTACTTAAAATCGCCCCGACACAGCATGTACCAGGCCCCTTTGAAACCCGGTCCATGCCACTCCGAAAAGACGCTGTCTCGCTTTCCCCCGCCTTCCATGGTACGGAACAGGCTCTGCCCCGGCAGTCCCCCGTCGGATTCGAGCCCGAAACAGTCCATGATTGTCGGGTAAAGATCGACAAGCGAAACCGGTGTGCCGACTGTCGTGCCCGGCTCTATTCCCGGTCCGCGCATTATCAGGGGAACGCCGGCCGAACCCTCGAGACAGCAATGCTTGAAGAAAAAGCCATGCTCTCCCGCGGAATCACCGTGATCGGATGTATAGATAATGTACGTGTTGTCGTACTCCCCCTGCGCCTTGAGCCGGGTGATGATCTCACCCGTCATCTCATCTAGCGCAGTAACCATCCCGTAGTACGCCGCGAGCGCACGAACAAGATCGTCGCGCGGCAGTTCGCCGAGGTCGTTCCAGCGCTCCCATTCCTTCAGCGCCGGATGCAGGTCCTCCGAAAACCGGCAGTTCCCGGGGATCTCGGCCCTGTCGGGATAGTACATGTTGAAAAACCGTTCGGGACAGACATACGGCCAGTGCGGGTATTCAAATCCGACATGGAGCACCCACGGCCTGCCGGACTCGGACCCGGCTTTCTCTTCCAGGAACTCCCCTGCCCAGTCGGAAACCTGTCTGTCCTGGAAGTAAAGACCGTGCCTCGGATCATAGCCCGCCCCGATTTCCCCGATATCGTCGGGTTTGAAACTGCCGGCATGTTCTATGTGCCGTCTGCTGGAGGGTCGCGTCGCGCCGGCCAGCATTTTCGCCTGCGGCTCCCTGCGCGGATACGGATCGAACGCCTTTCGCCGCATCGACAGCCTGTAGTGAGTGAAGCCAGGGTTCTCGTATTCGCCTGGAGCATCGATCTTGCCCAGCAGTGTGGTTTCGATACCGTTCCGATCCAGCTCGCCCGCCCAGGTTGGCTCGGCCGGATCGAGCGGAACGGCGTTCCACCAGTTCTCGATCTGATGAACGTACTTGCCGGTCATGTAACTCATCCGGCTCGGTCCGCAGACCGGACTACTGCAGTAGGCGCTCTTGAACACAACGCCTTCGGCCGAGATTCGATCCAGGTTCGGGGTCCGGACGAACCGGTTCCCCGCATAGCCCGCAACGTGCGGATTGTGCTGATCGCTTACTATGAGGACAATGTTGGGTCGCCTCATGACCTGGTCTCTACGGACGTGTCTGATCCGACGCCGCCAACTCCTTCAACTTCTCCCGCATCCGGCGGGCCACATCGGGATTACTCTCAATCACATTCGTCGTCTGATACGGATCGTCTTTCAGGTTGTACAGTTGCTGATCGGGCGCGTCCTCGCGTATACCCCCGTTCGGCGCCAGGTCGCTGTTCTTCTGGCCCGCCAGCACGGCCGCCCACGGCCCGCCGCGGCTGCACTTGAACCCGCCGTCCCCCTGCCCCGGTATGAACACCCAGTTACCGTCCCGCAGACCGAGCAGTTCCTTGTCGTTCGGGGCTATGATCGCATGATCGCGGGCCGACTCATTCGTCTCTCCAAGAAGAAGCGGAAGCTGGTTGTAACTGTCGACTCCATGACCATGCGGCAGTGTCGCGCCAAGCAGGCCTGCGAACGTATGCAGAAAATCCACCTGGGAGAACAAAGCATCGGTCTGTTCCCCGGCCGGCACATGCCCGGGCCAGCGTATGATCTGAGGAATACGATGACCGCCTTCCCACGCGCCGAACTTGAAACCCAGCAGACCGCCGTTCATGCGGTGTCCCGCCGCCCATGCATCCTTGCCGCCTTCGTTGAACATACCGCCGTTGTCGCTGGCAAAGACAAAGAGCGTGTCGTCGAAAAGGCCGTCAGCTTCCAGCGCGCCGATCACCTCTCCGACCAGCCAGTCGAGCTCCTGTATGAAATCACCGTAGCGTCCGCACTCACTGCTCCCCTTGAAACGCGGATGCGGAGTAAACGGGTGATGAATATTCGTGGTGGGAAAATACAGGAAGAACGGCTTCTCTCTGTGTTCCCGTATCCATTTCACTGCCCTTTCGGTCAACTCGGTGCCGACGAGTTCATCGTCGTAGAGCCGGTGCGCCTTTTGCGCCCCGCCGATCCTGGGAGCGTGGTTCTTTTCCGCATGCGGTTTCGTGTCCGGCAATTGTCCCGGAACGAACGGATCGTCGGGATCGTATCCTACTACCCCGTAGTTCTCCACGTACACAAACGGGGGTCCACTGCTCACCTGCGGTATTCCGAAGTAATAATCGAAGCCCAGTTCGAGAGGTCCGGGTTTGAGCGGCGTGTTGTAGTCGTGTTCCTCTTCACAAAAACCCAGGTGCCACTTGCCTATGCAGGCCGTGGCATAGCCCCGGTCCCTGAAGAGCTTTGCCATGGTGTACTGCTCCTTTCCGATCGTGAGCGGAGCGTTGAACGGGTGCGGCCCCCACAGGTCGGCGCGGAACGGGTAGTTGCCGGTAAGCAGGCCGTACCTGGAAGGCGTGCATACCGCGGAGGGCGCATGCGCGTCGCGGAAGAGGAGCCCTTCCGCCGCAAGGCGATCGATGTTCGGGGTCCTGATCCTGGTCGCCCCGTAACACCCCACGTCGCCGTAGCCCAGATCGTCAACGTATACGAAAACTATATTCTTCGGCTTGTACTCAGTCATCTCTCAGCAGGAAAAGTATCATACTCACCCCCGGCGATGCAAAAACCATGGCGCGCGATGGACCGCCGCACTCCATTTGCGCGCTTATACAATAAGCCCCGTTTGCGAGCCGCAAAAGCGGCTCGCATCACGTCTCTGACGCAACTTGTTGCGCCAGAGTGACCTATTCATCAACTCCAAGAGTTGATGAATAGGTCAGGCTAAGTTGCGCCTGATGCATTCAGCCACGGCTTCGGCAAGGACCTCGTTTCCGTATTCACTCATGTGAAGCTTGTCGTCGCCGAGACACTCGTGAAGCCCGGCGTCCATAACGGCCTTGTAGAGGTCGTCTATCGCCACCTGGCGCGACTGCATTAACTTTGCGGCGGCACAGTTGTAGCGCTCGACGATCCTGGCCGGTCTGCATTTCGCCTTGGGTATGCCTTTCGTGACGGGAATGAGAAACGGAGTCGTTGCAGCAAAAATCAAACGGGCGTCGGAAGCCTTGCGCAGACGATCGACAATGATTCTCAGGTTGCGGACATAAGCGGAGATCGTAAAGCGTGGAACGGTCTCCTCCGCCATCCAGCCGAGGTCGTGAACGCCGGCGTTGAAATGGACGATGTCGGGTTCGAAATCGAGCACCCACTCGCGCAGGTGTTCTCGAATCAGCATGCTGTTTCCGCTGTTGTCGTTCGTCCACACTACGTCGGCCGACGATCCCAGCCGCTCGCGTACCCCCCGCATGTAGCCATGCCTGATGCTGTCTCCCAGCAATACTACTCTCATCTGTTTCTCCTTCTGTCGGTGTGCGTTCTGTCAAAGCTGACAGCAAATTTTCTGTCTAATTCGCTCTCTTGCAGGGGGTTGGCCGCATCCTGGCTCTCTCCCCTGTTTCAATACACTTAAACGCTTTCTTAACCGCCACCCTTTCCGCCGCGGCGGAGTAGCGGTTAAGTGTGCGATTAAGTGTCCCAACTCGTCCTACATCCATTTTCCATAGAACTTCTGACATTTACATCCACTCTCCCGCCAGCATCAGAAACAGACTGCTGGCCCAGGTATAACTCCGGTCGCGCAGTGCGTCGCCTGTCAGTGCGTTGTAGTTTTCCGAAAAACCGCTCTTCCGGCACATCTTCACGAACCGTTCAGCGATCGTATCCGCCAGCTCGACCTCTCCCGCCGTCCGAAGTGCGTCGATCAGGATAAAGGTCGGCGACGGCCAGATGGGGCCGCGCCAGTACCCGTCGGCTTCATACAGTTTTGAGTCGGGTTGCTCGGTGGCGAGTCCCCAATCGGTCAGGTGCCCGCGGATACTTTCCACCAGCTTGTCTCGCACATCCGCGGGAAGGCGGTCCGCTATAACAATCGGCATGCAGTTGATCAGCGAGCGCGATTTTTCGTTGTAGACACCGGTCAGGGCATGACGTGTCACAAAGCTCTCACCGATCCACAGTTTGTCGAGCAATACCTCGACCACGCGGTCACCGCGCCGCCGCCATTCGGTTGCATCGTCGGGCCTGTCCAGGGTCCCGGCCATTCCGGCGAGAACGTCCATCTGCCGTACAAGGAACCCGGCGAGGTCCGGTCCCCGCACGGGGCAGCCGACATCAAAAACGGTCCCGTTGTCCCATCCGCTGTCGTTGCCGTGATGATAGCAGGGCAGCCCGGTGTGGTCCGGGTCGCGGTGGTTGAGCCACCAGAGACTCCAGCGGGAGAGGTGCTCGTAGGCGACTCGCAGTCGATCCGGCGCCGCGAAGGTTTCGTTCAGCCGCGTCATCAAGTCATACGCCCACCCGTGAACGGGCGGCTTGACATTGTTGTACTGCAGTGTCGTGTCATTTATCATGTCGGGAATCTGGCCGGTTTCGAGCTGGTGATCGAAGATAACCATGAACTGGTTCCAGGCGGCGTCGGGATCCGTGGCGGCCAGCGCGACGGCGTTGAAACAATGGTCCCAGCTCCAGATATTACCCATCCAGTTCTTGCTCATGAGCATCCCGTAACGCGTCATGTGACCGCACGGCGCCAGCACTGATGACCAGTTGATATAGGCGGCCGTGCGTGCGGGTTCGTGTAATGAGCCGGGCGCAACGGCGTTGGTCCGGAGGTATGCTTCAAAGGACTGCTCCACGGACGCGCGTTCCTGTTCGTATGTCGGCCGCTCTTCACGTATCCGGGGCTGTCCCTTGCTCTGGATAAGCACGGCTTCCCCTGTTCCGCCTGAAGAAGGCGGCATAATTGTAACTTCAACACAGCCCTTCTCCGGTCGCCGGGACCGTTCGACGGACAGCGTTCCGGACAGGGAACGAACAGTGTAATCGCGCAAGGCGCCGGGGCAGTTCAATCGCCACGTATCAACGCCGATCATAAATTCGCCGCCGGCGAGATCGGCCGGCATCGAGAGACGGAGACCGGCGCCCTCGGTTCGAATGCGCAGAGTTTCCCCGGCACAAAAGCAGAAAAGTACGCGGCCGCGATCTGTGACGAGACGCAGTTCATCGGGGCGCAACTCGGTCGTATAGTCAACGGGTTTCCCGCCGACAACGGGCTCGAGAAAGAAGACATCGCGCCGCCCTTCGTCGTGAAAGTTCCTCAACCACAGGCCGGGGCGAATGTGCAGGTGCGGGTTGCCCCGGCACTGCTCCTGGTTGCGCGCGGTGATGCACAGGTACGCGCCATGGCGGCTGAACGACACATGATGCAGATCGATGTCCAGAGGTCTGGTCATGTCCACCTCTCTACAAGTTTCAGCGCCGCGGCTGCCTCTTCTTCGTTCAAGACGCCTTCGACAATAATCCATGCGCCTTCCGGACGAATTCCGCTGTCCGACAGCTCATCGAGGTCCTTTGCCGGTACCGGCAGAAAGAATCCCTTTCCCGCCGACTGAATACGTTTGTAGACGTCGATCCACTCGTGCCAGTCCCAGTGCTGTGGGGGCGGACCCCACTGGACGGCGTTCAACTCCGGGATCTCGAGAAGGCGATCCAGGTCTTTCAACGCCTGCAGTCCATCGAGATGGTACATTGAATGATCCAGATACTCGCATTCACGCCTGGTATACGGCAGGAGGAATTCATCGAACATGGCGGGAGAAAGCAGTGAAGAGACATCGTTCTGGATTACCATGTACCGGCCGTCTGAAATCAGATTCAACCACGTCGAGGCCGGTTCGCCGGCGTCCCGCGCCATCCGGTAGAAAGTCTCGTAGATCGGCAGTAACGCGCGCGACAGCCGGTCACAGAGAGATGTAATCCGCTCGGGACAGTCCATGAGATCGACGCACAGTTGTTCCGGGCCGCGCGCCGCGGAGAGGATATCGCCGGGGCTCAGCCACTCCTGGATGCCGGTGATGAACCTGCCCTTGCCGGCCTCTCGAAAAGCCCTCGTGAGCTCGATGGTCTTCCGATAATAGAAGCCGTCCGGATCGAAATTGAGGATCGTCGACGTATCTTCAGGCCATTCTCTGATATCGTGCGTCGCCCAACTGCTCCCCGTTCCCTCGGCGAATCCAAGCCCGATTCCGAAATACGAGGCTACTGTGGCCGGTCCCAGCGTAGGTGTCGCGACGGGAATGGCATCGGCATACCAGACTGTGTTGTGCATGCGCGCATCCGCCGCCCGAACCCGGTAGTCCACGTCCAGCTTGCGCTGTTCGGGTTTCTCCGGGCGGGGAGGGACCGGCACCTGCTTCTCTTCCGGCCGGGGAAACATTATGTACGTCAGCGCCCGGTCAATGACCTCGCACTGCCAGAAGGCATTGATTCGATTCCTTGCCTCTTCAAAGTCCGTTTTACAGGTCAACATGAATTGCGGTCCTCTTCGACGGTACCGTGGCGGTGGAAATCGCGCCGCGGTTTCAGGCCCGTCCGTAATCCCGGCACGCCAGCACGTAGGCCTCGATGTTCTCCCAGGGGACTTCGGGCTCAAGGGTGTGTGTCGGCGTCACAACCAGCCCGCCCTTTGCACCGGCAATGTCCAGGTTTTTTCTGACAAGCTCCCGCACTTCATCCGTTGTCCCGAACGGCATTGTCGTCTGTGTTCCCAGCGTGCCGTTGAATGAAAGTACGTCGCGGTATTCCGCGTGAAGTCTTTCGAAATCCATGCATTCCGGCTGAACCGGGTTCAGAATGTCGACCCCTATTTCCATAAGGTCGGGTATAAACGGTTCGACGTAGCCACAGCTGTGATAAAATATCAATACGTCCGGTTTTTCTTCCCTGGCCGCGGCAATCACCCCGGCTAAACGGGGCTTGAGCCACTCCCGGTACATCTCAAGCGACATCATGATGGTATCCTGCATGCCGATATCGTCGCCAATGTGTATTATGTCAACCCCGGCCCGCGCGAACGTCCTCGCGCGCCCGACGGAGTCGGCCGTAACCTTGTCCAGCACGAAGGCCGCCTTTTCGTCTCCGGTGGCCATATCCATCATAAGTTTTGTCATATCGCGAATACCCCACGCCGTCTCCCAGATCGTGCATGCCATGTGTCCTGTCGAGGGGGCGCACTCGGCCCGCGCCTCGTTCACCGCTTCAACCATGTGGTCGATATTGTCAAAGTCCCATGCGGGCCAGGGGTAATCGCGCATCTCTTCCAGGCTGTCCATCTCCGCCATGGGATGATGCGCGCGGCGAAGATGGTACGCGCCCTCGTATCCTCCTTCGCGGGCCTTGCCGTAAGGCGAGAAGTATGTGTCCGGGTCCAACTCGTAAGGATAGAATTTTCTCCAGTCCACGTCTTCGGCGGGAATCAGTTCCGGTCCCGGAATGGTCCGATGCGCGAAACCCTCCGGGTAGTCAAAATATTCTTCGGGCGCCGCATCCGCGCCTATCGCTTTTTTCATTTTGTCCTGGATTGTCGGACACATATTCAGTTCAACGGGCGGAAATTCATATCCCCGCCGGCGGTAAAGCGACAGCATGTTTTCGCGCGGATTCATGGAAACTCCATTCAGTTTTGTTCAGGCCGCACAGTATAGGTTACGTCTTTTTCCGCCGCAAACGACAATTTCCCTCAGGAGAGAGAGAAGAGAGGGGTCAGCCCTTGAATTAGGACTTTACTTACAGTATTTGGCGGGAGATACTGTTCAAGTATGGCACGTCCTCTCAGAATTCAATTCCCCGGGGCAATTTATCATGTTAATTGCCGCATGATAGGCGACAACCGGTCAAGAAAGCCGTTGTTGTTCGTGGATGCACGTGACCGAAGAAGATTTCTCGATAATCTCTCGGAATATGTCGAGCAACATAAAATTCGACTGTATTTGTTCGTCCTCATGCTTAATCATTTTCATTTGGTCTTTGAAACACCGCAGGCGAACTGCTCCAGATTCATGCAATCATTGTCTACTGCGTATGCCGTGTATTACAACCTTCGTCACGATCGTCACGGCCATCTCCTAGATGGACGCTACAAAGCAAAACTGGTCGAAGGAGACCGTTATCTTTTGGCACTGACCAGGTATGTACACCTGAATCCTGCATGTGTAGAACCCTTAAAAAACAAATCACTGGAAGAAAGGCAACGTTATCTGCGTGAATATCCTTGGAGTACTTACCAAGGTTATGTCCATTCAAAAAAACGAATGGACTTTGTTGAATACGAACCCATGCTCGCCCAAATGAAAGGAAAACGAACACAATGGCCCGGACGATACAGGCAATTTGTCGAAAGTGGACTCGCAAAAGATGAAGATGAATTCATACTGGAATTAAATAAATCTCCACGCAGTATTGGAAGTGACGATTTCCGTGCGTGGATAGATGATCTCCATTATGAAATGCTTGCGAAACATGCAAGCCTCGAAGATATTTCCTTTCGCCATACAACCGAACCGCTTTTGCCGGAAGCCGTTCTACAGGTTCTGTCTCAAGTGTTTAAAGTACGTATCGGAGAATTCAAACAGCGGAAGCGCGGATCGGTCTTGCGTGCGTTGGCGGCACGTTTCCTACTCCGATACTCTGCAGCGTCACAACGCGAGATCGCCGTATTGCTGAATGCAGGCAGTGGTTCGGCTA
Organism: Kiritimatiellia bacterium; assembly: GCA_046483125.1. Taxonomy (GTDB): domain Bacteria; phylum Verrucomicrobiota; class Kiritimatiellia; order UBA8416; family JAWODU01; genus JAWODU01. Next base: position 36,164 of record JAWODU010000039.1, on the reverse strand, counting down.
TAAGCAAACAGATATCACGACATGCGGAATTGATCTCAGCTGACAAAAAACTGGCAAAGCAAGTGAGAAGGACTGAATTAGTTTTGGAGAAAATGCAAAAAGAAAGAAGCAAGAAAAACAGCAAAGTCCTAAGTCAAGGGCTGACCCCTTTCCCTTTCCCATGAACATTTTGCTTATTACAACCGATCAGCAGAGCGGCAACGCCATGAGTTGCGCAGGCAATCCGCATCTGCGGACACCCTCGATGGACCGTCTGGCGCACAACGGCGTGCGCTTTGACGGCGCCTATTGTTCCTACCCCCTCTGCGTGCCGGCCCGCATGAGTTTCTTTACAAGCCGTATGCCCCATGAACTCGGGATTTACGTCAACACACAGGAAACCGACGAGCCCTGCCCCGCCCCCATGCTGGGCGCCCGTCTCCGTGATGCCGGGTACCATTGCCACTACGTCGGCAAGTGGCACCTTACTGTACCGGAGAAGAACAGTGACGAACACGGCTTCCGGGAGATCGTTTTCGGCGGCGGGTACGGGGGACCCGACGGGAACAAGGCCGCCGAAGCGGTCAAGTTTCTCAATCGGCGTCACAAGGATCCCTTTTTCCTGGTCGTTTCGTTCAACAATCCGCACGACTGCTGTGAGCTGGCGCGCGGGGAGAGCATGCGAATGGCCCCTCTTCCCGATCTGCCCCCGGACAATGAATTGCCCCCACTGCCCGTGAACTTTGAGTCGGTTCCGGCTGAACCCGAAGCCCTCCGGGATTTTCAGCGTAACTTCCCCAGGGTCGGCCGCGCGCAGGACTGGAATGAAATCGAGACAAGACGCTACAGGTGGGGATACAACAGGCTGGTCGAAATGGCCGACGCCGAAACAGGGAAGGTGCTTGACGCGCTGGAATCCAACGGCCTGTGGGACGACACGCTGATAATCTTCCTGAGCGACCACGGCGACGGTCAGGGCGCCCACAGGTGGAATCAGAAATGGTGCATGTATGACGAGGTCTCGCGCGTTCCGTTTATCGTCAAGGCGCCCGGCCGGCCGGCGCCGGGGCGCGTGAACAAACGTGTGGTTTCGGCTTCCCTGGATATTTTTCCGACCATATGCGATTACACCGGTATAGCGGCACCCGGGGCAATCCGCGGACAAAGCGTGCGGCCGCATGTGGAAAACCGCGCCGTCGGGACGGAACGGAAGTTCGCGGCCTCTGAAAGCAGTTTTGGAAACTGGGGGCCACTGCGCGAGGACAAGTGGCCGAAATCCAGAATGATACGCTCCGATCAATTCAAGTATGTCGCCTATGACACGGGTAATTTCCGTGAACAGTTTTTCGATATGCAGAACGACCCGCACGAAACGGAAAACCTGTCAAATAACGCGAAATACTCCGATATCCTGGACGAACACCGCGGGTACCTGGGAAAATGGCTCGAGGAAACGCGGGACTCTTTCGACATGCCCGATGCCGGAAGGGCACAACGGGATTAAGCCGAAGAACAGTAAAGGAGCCGATATGCCGCCTTTCACAGGATGGTCGTCGATTGCGGGCCACCTGAAGTTTGAATGCATCCAGGCTGAGTACGAGGGAAAGATCGTACCGGAGTCCCTGAAAAAGCGGGTCGAACAGCTTGATACAACAACCGACCTGTTCGACGATCCCGAGGCGAAGGAACTTTTCAATGCCATGGAGGACCTCGATACCGATCCTGACTTCGGTTACGAACAGCCGGACGCTCTTGAGGAAATCAGGCGTCTTCGCCCGGAAGGGCCGCGCCGGCTGGAAGTTGTACTGTCCGACGACCAACTGCTGGACAGGTTTCACGGAGCATGGACCGGGCGTTTCTGCGGCTGTGCGCTCGGCAAGCCTGTAGAAGGTATGTGCCTGATACACCGGGGCCGCCTTCGGCTCAAGGACTACCTTGAGCGCAGGGGCCACTGGCCGCTGGATAACTACATTTCCGGCGTACCGCGTGACGACGACAAGCACAGTGTCAGCCCGGCCGACCCCGCGACGCGCGAAAACATCTCGTGTATGCCTCCCGACGACGACATTCACTACACGCTGACGGGCCTCCACGTTCTCGAAAAGAACGGTGCAGATTTTAAATGGTACAACGTAGCCGACGCGTGGAACGGGTGCCTGCCTTTTTCCGCAATCTGCACCGCCGAGTCCCAGGCCATTACCAACTACAATATAAGGAACGTGCGGGGTAAAAACGGCGCGTACCCTTCACCCGCATGGACTGCGCGCCATAACAATCCTTACCGCGAATGGATAGGCGCCCAGATACGCGCTGACGGCTGGGCCTACTGCGCGGCGGGCAATCCGGAGCTGGCCGCGGAATTCGCATGGCGGGACGCTCACTGGACCCACACCGCCAACGGCATCTACGGTGAAATGTTCATGGCGGCGGTTATTGCTTCGGCCTTCGTCATGGACGATCCGGAAGAACTTGTCAGGGCCGGTCTCTCCGAGATCCCCGCCAACTGCAGGCTGGCTGAAGGGATTCGCCGTGCGCTCAAGTGGGTCAGGGAATGCCCGGACATCGAGTCATTCATGGAGGCGCTGGAGGGGCAGTACGGGGAATGGATGCACCCCGTGCACACGGTCAACAACGCCATGATCTGCGTGGCCGCGCTCTTTTACGGGAAGATGGACACGGCCGAATCGATCTGCACAGCCGTCACGGGCGGCCTTGACACCGACTGCAACGGCGCTACCGCAGGCTCAATAGTCGGAGCGGTATCGGGCCACGAGGCGTTTTCCGGCACTTTCAAGGCGCCGTTAAACGATACCGTCAAGCCGCTGATGCTCGGTTTTCAGGAAGTAAAAATGGAGGAACTGGCCCGCAGGACTTTCGAAGTGTACAAACGCATTACTCAATCATAAAACCCGAAAACCTCTTATGAAAACATCCCGCACTTGTCCCGGCAGAGCTTCCCGCACCCCATGACTGCTGAAGCGAAACAGAAACCACATCATGACCCAGACCGGCAAGGAATCTTGTTGTGACCGCGTAAACATCCTGATCGAGCAGGAAGTTCATGGCGTTGCCGTAGCCAGGTGGATATCTTCAACTGATACGACATCCATAGCATACTGAACACAGGCTTGGATGTCTTCCGGAGTGATATCGGGATAATAGTCCTTCATTATGTCATCAAAGGAATGCCCCACTTTGACCAACTCAAGAACTTTTTCAACAGGTATTCTGGTGCCGGCAATACAGGGGCGGCCGAAGTGTATGTTTGCATCGACAACAATTCTCTCGTTCATCACGCGCCTCCAATCGGCAGATTTCTACCCATCTCGTTTCCTCAATTGAATATAGGCCAGGACACCTCATAATCGGGTTGGCGGCAATAATGAAATGCGTGGCTCTCGGCACCAAGTCGTTAAACTTATTCTCTGACCTGGATTATTCGTGAGAGTCACTAACAAACGGGATTAGCCACGTTTGCGAGCCGCAAGAGCGGCTCGCATCACGTCTAGAATACAAGTTCCGGTTTCTGCTTCGCGTGTTCCGGCACGGCGCGTCTTTCCGTTTCGGGTTCCGCCGGACACGCGTTTGGGTACGACCGGTTTATCAGGGCAAGATGCCCGCGTTTTTCCGCAAAAACGGCGGCCACGCGCTCCGGTTCCCAATTCCGCGTGAGTTCCTCTTTCAGCCCGGCAAGAAAATCGGCCTCGCCTGCCGAGCGGTCTTCCAGTTCGCCGGGGTCCGTTTCAAGATCGAAAAGCTGATCGGGAACCTCCTTATGCTCGTAATGAATAAGCTTCCAACGCCCCTTGCGAATCATTCTGGCGGGAACGATTTCGTCCTTAAAAGGCTGGACCCATTCGCTCAGAACGAACCGCCCGGCGTCCCCTTCCCCGCCCCGAAGATCCTCGCAAAGACTTCTTCCGTCCTGCCGCGGCGGCGGCTCCGCGCCCGTCATGTCGCACAGCGTCGGTCCGATATCCATTATCGAAACAGGCTCGCGGAGACGATTGCCCTTGCCGACGCCGTCCCCCTCGAAAATCATCGGTATCCTCGCCGAGCCTTCGTAAAAGGTCTGCTTGCCGAACACGCCGTGTTCTCCGCAGGTGTCGCCATGGTCCGAGGAGTAGACGAAAATACCTTTCCGCCGCGAACGGTCCAGATATTTATCCCAGGCTTCGCGTACCACTCCAAGTATCCGGTCCTGTTCGCTGATCATGCCCAGGTACGCGGCCCTTGCGGCCAGCATGAACCCGGTTGTCATGGGAGACTCCCGGCCGATTTCAGGTGAAGTCCGCGACCGCTGTCGCTTGGCGTCAACAATCGGGTTCACGTCCCGGCCCTCAGGGTTCCACGAAGCGGGCGGTTTCGTTTTTCCGCGGTACAGATCGAAGAATTCGCGAGGGGCCACGTACGGGAAATGCGGACCGTAAGTGCCCACGACTACGCATTGCGGTTTGTCGTGATCTTTCGCGAGGTACTTCAAAGCGGCCTCGACTACGGCACGGTCGTATTCAAGCACCGGTGAATCGCCCGCCCCGGCGAAATTCGCGCACCCCCCCATGCCGAAGGTCGAATGAAATATCCCGGACGCGGCAATTCCGCCGGAGTAAAGCGACGTTATGTCGCCGCAGATCCGCTTTGTGAATCCATGCCGCTGGTCCGGCCCCTTGAAATGCATGCGCCCGCACAGGACCGTTTCGTAACCGCGCCCCGCAAGCGAGTGAAGAAAAGTCGCCTGGTCGCTTCGTATCATGTGATTGTTGTTGAAAACGCCGTTACGCGAAGGAAGCTGTCCGGTCAGCATGCTTGAACGGGCCGGCACGCAGAGAGGACAGGACGTGTACGCGACCTCGCACGCCGTTCCGTTGGCCGCCACCCGGTCCATGTTGGGCGTCTGAACCAGCGGATGCCCCGCGTAGCCCGTGTAAAGGCCGTGGTGCTGGTCGGAAAAGAAAAATAGAATGTCCGGAGTTCCGGCTTTACTGTCCTGTGTCATAATCCAATTCCCCGAAGCTTTGCGGTTAACCCGTAAAAAAAACCGGTGAAGCGTACACGATTGCCCCGTCCGTCTGGCGGACACGCAGGTAAACGTAAGTCCGTTCGGACCGCGTGCCGAGGTCCACTTCCGTTTCAACGTCGAGGGAATCCCGCGGGTACGGGACGGCGACGGCGTTGTCGCCGTTTGAGACCAGTTCCAGGACGTCAAGCGGCGCCTCGAAATGCGCTGTGATCCGCGCCCTGAGAGCGGTGCCGGAGCAGGCGTTTAATTCCCCTCCCTGCAGAACGTTATTGACTTCAAAGCGCACAATGGCGCGCGTGTCCCAGCAGGCCCAGGTCCGGCGTTCATAAAGGGCCTCGTAAAGTCCGTTGCGTGTTCGCTCCTTCAGCCAGGCGCCGGTGACTATCCTACCCTCATTGTGACAGTTGATGCCGGGGAAACCGATATGGTCATCCGTGCCGCCCACAAAACCAAGGCGATGGCCGCTGTCCAGCGCCGTCTGCACACTGCCGCCGTTGTTTTCGTACTGCTGTCGCCAACCCTCCGGATAACGTTCTCTTTCCTGGTTGCCGCGGCACTGGAATATCTCCACGAGCCGCAGGTACTCCGGGCAGGGCTTTCCCCAGGGATACTCCGTCCAGTAATGTGTTCCGTCTTTTTTAAACTCCTTGCTCACCGCGTTTGTATGATGAGGTATTGCCAGGAAATTCCGGTGCGGAATGCTTTCTATGTATTCCTCCGGCAGGCTGGGGCCCGCGTAATTTTCCGGGTTCATGGGATGATCGGGATCAACAAAGTAAAAATTAACATGCCCGCGGTTGCTTGACAGCTCCCAGCCGTACAGAGTGGTGAAAAAGCCGTCTTCGTTGAAGTACTCGACCCCGTCGGTCAGCTCCCGCCAGTTCCGGCCGCGCGGTGTGTGGTCTCCCGGCGCGGCAAAGTCGAGATTCCCGTGATCCCGCCCCTCCAGGAACGCCGCATCCATGGTGCGCTGACCGTCCCCCGACACACGCGTATGCCAGTGCAGAGCGCCGAAGGCGGGAATAAAGCCCGAAACCCGGGTAAGGAACGGGTTGGAAACTACACGGGATTCAGCGCCTTCGCGCCGCCCGTTGGATATCGCCTCGCCGTTTGTAAGCTCCCTGCGGTCGACAGCCGCCGTCAGACGGCACGGGGATTGTCCGGTTTCAATCTTCGCGGGAATATCAACGGCCGTACAGCCGCGCACGTGCCCCTTCCACAGGGCCTGCTTTCCGTCCCGAAGCGAAACGCGTAAAGGCCGTTGAAAAGACGCGGGGAAACAATCCCCGTCTTCCGGCGCCAGTACCACGCGAAGTGATCCGTCGGCCTGTAAAGAAGGACGAACGTAAACGCGCAGGAAGGTTACTGCGCCGGCACGTGTTTTCAGCGAGAACCTGTCGGCGGCACCGCTGTCCTCGCCGTCGATCACAACGCGCACCGGGAAATCGGAGTCCCGGATGTTCTCGGGTTTAACCCTGAGCACGAAACGCGACACCGTTCCTTCCGGCACCGTCCTGCGCGCCCGTGCCTGAATCAGCCTTTTTTCCTTGTTATCGGCGTGTATGTCCGCAAATCCACTGCGTCGCGGAATCTGCCATACAGTCTCCCAGCAATCGCCCTGCACGCTCACTTCATGCCATTGGGCCGCAAGAATCGTTTTTAGGTTTTCGCCGCGCAGTTCCAGCACCGTTCCCTCGGGCATTTCCCGCTCCGCGGTCCATTCCACCAGCCAGGTCGACGGTTCGGTATCCGTAACCCGCGGGCACGGTTCGTTCAGAATCTTCAGCATTGCGTCCGGTGTCCTTTCACGTAACCCAACTTATACACCAGGCCGGGGAAATTGAAAACAGCAGAAGTTCATCGCGGTTTCGGGTTGAAATCACGACTGTCATGGGCGAACATGCCCTTAACCGGAAAGGAAGCACCGCAAAATGACCGATGACGTTCTGAAGCTTGGAATCGTGGGGTTCGGGGGATTCGCGCGGGCCCACCACAAGGCGGCCCGCGAACTGGAAAAAGAAGGTCTGTGCCGCCTTATATGCGCAACCAGCCGGGACCCGTCCAGATACGCGGACGCCATCGAGGGACTTGAAATGGAGAAACGGGGAGTGCGCGTTTACAGGGGCTACGATGAGATGCTTAAAGCCCGCGCCGGCGAACTTGACGTAATGGGCGTTCCCACGCCAATTCACCTGCACGCCCCGATGCACGCCGACTGTGTGGAAAACGGCATCGCCTGCTACCTGGAGAAACCTCCGACGCTGGTTTACGACGAACTCGAACGTATGCTCAAAGTCGAGGAAAAGGCCGTGAAATCCACTTTCGTGGGCTTCAATTTCATCTACGAGCCGCCGCGACAGGCCATGAAGAAACGCGTTCTGCAAGGAGAATTCGGCGCCCTTAAACGCGTGAGTTACCTCGGGCTCTGGGCGAGGCCCGCTTCCTATTACGAGCGCGCCGGCTGGGCCGGGAAACTTTTCCTGGAAGATTATCCGGTGCTCGATTCGTGCCTGGGCAACGCGATGGCCCACCTTGTTTTCAACATACTTTTCTGGTGCGGAACGGGCGAACTGCTGTCGTGGGGAGAGGTGGAACACGTCCGGGCGGAACTGTACCGTGCAAATCCCATCCAGAGTACCGACACGATGTTCGTTTCGGGCGTAACGAAGAACGGAATCGAGCTTCGCTTTGCCGCCTCGCACGCCTGCGAGGAAGGGTGGCTGTGCGACGAGATCATCGAATGCGAAAAAGCCAGGATCGTATATCGCCTGAGCAGTGGATACACCATTGAATGGACCGACGGCAAACGGGAAACGGGAGAGCTGGCGCGCGGGAACGCGACCGTGGAAAACTTCCGGCGTTATCTCGCTTACGTCCGGGGCGAAGAAAAACGCCCCCTGATCCGCCTCGCCGACACGGAATCCTATGTTCGTTTTTACGACCTGATTTACGTGGCGGCCCGGAACATCACGCCGGTACCGGAACAATCCATAAAGCACATCGTCCATGAAGACAGCGGCGAGGAATACCACACCGTCAGGGGGCTGTCCGACGCCGCGCGCGTTATGGTAAACGAAGGCCGTATGCCGGGCGAACAGGGCCTTCGGTGGGCGAAATCCGGCGGCGAAGCCGGCGCGGGGGACCTCGGCGGGCTGTATGATGTGCTTAACCGGATGCGCTGAAGACCCTACAGCCGCCCCGCCATTTCCCTGACGACGTGTCTGATTTCGCAGGGTCTGAGGACCAAACGCATCATCACGTTGCGCGAAACGCAACGGGTAGATGCCGGGGCACAAAACAGCCGGTTGGGAACAACCGGCTAACCCGCGTGGGACCCGCGTGGGTCAGCCTTGATTAATGCTTTCAAGCAAACCATCACGACGCACAATCACGGAACGCTAATCATTAATCCAGGGCCTGTCGCCCGCCAATTGCCGACACCTTCGCCGGTCAGGAGGCAACGGTTGTACAGGCGCAGTTTTCGGAGTGTACCGTTCAGGCTCGGGGCCAGGGTTGCCCGATCGGCTCCGTTGGGGTGCATCAGCGCGGGATGGAACCGGCTCCATCCGAACTGGCGGTCTGCTCCGCCGTCGCAGAGGACGCCGTCGACCATGACGGTCATCAGCTTCGGTCCGCCGTCCATATTGAAAAGAACCTGGTGGAGCTTGCCGGGCTTCAGCAGTTCCGTGTCGCACTCGCAGGAAGACTCCACCATGCCGTTGCCGAAGCGACTGCCGGGAGTACCCCAGGCGCGACCGATAATGTTGAGTTTCAGGGTCTCACGGTCGGTGAGCTGTACAAAGAGCCCGCGCCCCTCGGGGCCGCGACTGTCGAACAGCACCTGCCAGGGGTTCAGGTTGTCGAATTCTACCCACAACTCCAGAGCGAACCCGCCGCGCGCTTCCACGGCCTTCGGCGCCGTCTCCCCGAGCGTGGCACCGGTACCGGCGTCGACGAAGCCCGCACTGCGATTGTGCAGGGGCGGCAATTCCGGCATCCTGACGGACTGGCCGGCGGCGCAGGACGCTTCGTCGAGCTCCAGAACCAGCCCTTCGGCCGCGACCGACCGGTTGTCGTGCTGGTTCCACATGGCTTCCAGCAGGTGCCTGTCAAGTTCGTGGACGCGGGCAACGCTCTTCTGGGTTTCGGTGAAGAAGACGCGGCCATTGTCCTCGATGTAGTCGGGATAACTCATGCGGTTGCCGATATTGTCGTCGTAGAGAACGACCTCCGGCTGGGACCAGTGAATGCGACCGTCCTTTTCGACGCCCCCGCACATCCAGATGGGATTACGGTGTGCATAACCCCCTCCCCCCTCAACACCCGGCATTTTCCCGAGGACCTCGCCGCCGTGAAAGCAGAACCAGTACAGGTACTTGCCGTTGGAGAAGCGGCGCACAAAGTTTGCACTGCGCGGGTTCTTCACCCGCCGGCTGGCGGGGGTGTAGGTCATCCAGCCGGATTCCCAGTGACGCCCGTCGTCGCGGCTGTAGGCATGACACGACCAGCCGTCTATCGTGCGATATGTGCCGTACAGCGAGCCGTCGTTCATAGGGGTAACGTTGAACTCCCCGGCAATGGGGCCGCCGCCTTCCGGCGTTCGCAGGCCGATGTCCCCCTCGGGCAATGTCTCCCACTCGTGTTTTCCAGGGTCAGGCTCAATCAGCAGGTTCGAACTGCGGAAAAGGACGCCCTCGTTCTGAACAAAGAATCCCGGACCGAACCCGCCGACCTTGCTGGCGACCACGTAAACGGCGCCGTGATGAATGAACGGCTTGCCCACGCCCCAGAAGAATTTAACATCGCCGCCGTACGCGTTGTTCCGGTCGCACTCGAACCGGCGCATCGGGATTTCGTAACGTTGTTCCGACCACGTGCGTCCGCAGTCGTCGCTGTACTTGTAGGCATAAACACCAAGAGAATCCACGCGGGTGCAGACACCGCCGTTGACGGTTTTGACCTCGCGCCGATTGTCTTTGTTGTAGGTGTAGAAGGCGTAGATCCGGCCTGTCTCCGGCACGCGCAGGGGCATAACCCACGACGCTTCCGGGCCGTCTGCCGGTTCAATGTCGTACAATTCGCTCCAGGTCCTGCCATGATCCCCGCTGATTGCGGCGACAACGTGCTGTCCGCCCGCTCCCTCATGGCCGGCGCCGGTGGTCATAAGGCATGTCCAGGTGCCGTCCTCGTTGATAACCACGTACGGCTGATCGCAATAGCCCTCGCCGGGAATCTCACAGCCTGTCTCAATGTGGCGAGTGTCGATTTGCATGGTTCTTACCATATTTATGCACCGGCGAAGCAGAAACTCAGTGACGAGTCAGGCCGTTCATTACACGAGCTCCGGCCGCCGTAGAAGCGGGATTTTCGGGATCGAACCACTGCTCCCACGTCGGGGAAAGGTACCCCGGAACCCCCTTCAGATCTATGTTCAGATAGATTCCGGCGTAGCGGTACTCCGGTCCCCTGTCCGTGACGAACCGGCTCGCGGATCCGACGTCGGTCCTCAGGTACCAAATTTTTCCGTCCAGCCCTTCGGGCACCTCGACGGATTCTGTCGCTTCGTTGTCGTAGATCAGGCTCACACACCTGTCCGGCGCCCATACTTCGACGCGGGCCACATCCGTATCATGCTTCGCTTCGGTGTGCACGGCAAATTCCTCCGTTCCCTTCGGAACGTAGAAGTACCATTGTCTCGCCGTCCCAACCGTCATGCTGAAACGCGACCATCCATCTTCCACGCTCTCGCCGATCAGTACAAGAGGGGTCGCCGGATAAGTGAAAGCGAACCATTTCTCGGGATCACCGGTTACGCTCACGGTGCTTACGCCTTTCCCCGCGTCCAGAACCTGGTCCGGGTAGCCGTGAGGTGCGTGTATGCTGATGAGTTCCACCGTCTTGTCCAGTACGGTTTTCCCGTCCGGCCCGGTTACGGTGACACCGGCAGGGTCCTTACCTTTCCGGCCGTGACGCGGAAGATACGCGCCGACACGGAGCTTGAGTTCCCGCCCTTCAGGGTTCCACAGCGCGAATCCGGCGTTACCGAGAATCTCGATCCCGTCCGGATCGCCCAGCGAGGGACAGGGCGACCAGTGCTGAAGTTTCGGCCAGCGTTCTTTCATGAGTTCCCTGACGGGTTCGTCGCGGTACGTAGCCTGAATGAAGGGTGTTTCGTCGTACAGGTCCACTTCGGGCACGCCCTTGGCGGGATCAAACCACTCTTCGGGAGAACGGGCGAGATACGGCGGCACTCCGTCGAGGGAAAAATTGATCCCGGAAAAGTTGTGCGAATCCCCCAGCCTGATCTGCACGGACCAGAAACGTCCGCCCGCGCCGGGTTCCACGGGCACCGTCACGATCATATCTCCACGGTATCGTTTTTCGGTCCTGAAAGGAGGCTGACCCCACATGGCCTTGATTCGCTGGCCGCGCGGGGAGATAATGAAATAACCCCAGTCCTCCCGCTGTGACATATGACGATCCGCGCGCATGGCACGGCACTTGAACTCCGTTACGTCTTCGGGAACCCAGAACCACCAGCGGCGCGGAACCGTTGCCTGGAACACGAGCTGACCCCTTTTCTCGTAGTACTTGCGCCTGCGTTTCTTCCCGGTCTCGGGGTCCTCAATAGGATCGTAGTCGTCGGCAATGTGCCGTCCCGGCTCTCCGGTCCATACCGCCGAGTGGTCCAGAGAGCACCAGACCGAAAGACTGCGCGTGGTATTCAGCCGGTACGTCCCTTTCTTTCCCGCGGGCACTTCGAAAGTCAGCAGGCCGCCGTCCAGCTTCTTTTTCCCTTCGAAAATTTCTTTCCCGTCCGGGTCTGCGAGACGAAACTCCATTTCGTCGCGGACCCATGCATTAAAAGCCGGCTGCATTCTACGGAACTGCAGGGTGAACGCCTCTCCATCCGGATTGTACAGGTATACGGTCGGCGCGTAGGTAATGCAGTGGCCCCAGTCGCCGATCTGGGTCCCGGCGGCGGCCCCGGAAGCCGCAAGTATTGGAAACAGGACTGTAAAGAGAGTCAAAACACTCCGTTGACTTTGAAATATACTCCGGAAATATGAATTCATTACCGCCCCCTTTTTTTGCTTTCGGCTCTGTCAGGTATTCTTGATCAGTACCCCAGTTTTCGCACTTTCCCGGCCCCGAACGCCACGAGGGGTACGCCCATTTCGACACCATCGTAGCCCGCTTCCGCGATCTCTCCCAGTACCTTGCGGCACCAGTCCGGATCGTCATTCAAAGCCCGCTTCTGAAACGTCCACGAAATCGTCCCGCAACATACTTTATTCATGTCTGCACACTTCCTTTTCACAAGCGAATGGCTGATTGACACAAGTCGTCAGGTCGCCACCGCCGCAAAAGTGCCTCTCGAAGACAGGCACCTGCCTGCCTTGCCTCCCATCTGCCGCGGCCCCGGCCACGAGTCGAGGCTCACCCCCCGTTCAAGGGTATCACGTAAATCTGTGACGTGCCGGTGTGGTCGGAGTGGTAGATGATCTGCGAGCCGTCGCGGCTCCACGAGGGATGGGCGTGAAGGCCCGGGTGCAGGTTGTTCGTATACGAAGCCAGTTTCTGCACATCACCGGTTTTCAGGTTCAGGTGCCATATCCAGCCCCCGCCGAAATCCACGATCTCCGTCCCGGCCGGGTTGAACAGCGGATGACTGCCCAGCATATCATTGTGAAGGGCGCGGCGGTTCAGTCCCTGCGCGTCGGTCAGGTAGTATATGGAGCCGGGGCCCGCCTCGTTCCGGTCGCAGTACAGGATGTGTTCACCGTCGGGATGCCAGGAATGATGGCCGAACCGCGGCGTTACGAGGTTCAGCCGCTTCAGCCCGGTGCCGTCGGGATTCAGAACGAACAGGGACTTCATGTACTGACCCGGCATGTAGTTGAAGCGAAGCATGATTCTGGACCCGTTCGGACTCCACTTGAGGTTGGCTACCTGGGGATTGACCATCCTTTTGGCATCAACACCGGGCATTCGGTCGGCCCGGTTGAAGGTCTCGAGCAGGGCTTCTCCGAGTTCGTCGGATGAAACAAGGTCACGACACGTCAGATCGTCAAGATCCACCACGATCGCCTTCTGCTTATCGGACGTATGCGATTCCTCCGATTGACAGATCAGCTTTGAACCGTCCGGGCTGAGAAACCTGCCGAGCATCCCCGGAACGTCGCGCGATTTCCCCGTCCCGGTGTCCACGATGCCGGTATAGCGGCTTCCATCCGTCGTCTTGCCCCTGTGAACGATTGTTCGATTATCCTTCCAGATAGGCAGACAGCCGGTATGCAGTTCAAAAGCCACGTTTTCCCTGGCGCATTCGATATTGCCCCCATCGGCATCCATGACAAACAGCACGCCTTTCGGAGTACTGTCCAGTTTATCCGGCACAACGTCTCCAGGCAGGATCGACGTAAAGGCAATTCGTGAGCCGTCCGGGCTCCAGGAACAGGCGTCGTAGTACGTGTGCACGTCATGCGCCGCGAAACCGGTCATCCGCCATATCTCGCGCCCGGTCTTCGGATCGCGTTCGATCGTCTTTTCACAGCCCCTTCTGCGCGCCAAATCAGTCACTTGCTTACTCCTTCGCCTTCTCTACCGACCATACTTCGAGGTTACCGTAATCGGCGATGAGCCCCGCCATCTGGCGAAAGCCGATCTTGCCGCCTTCGAGAACCGGTCCGTAGCTTTCCCCGTCGTCCACCCAGTGATATATCAACAGGTTATTAATCGAAAAACGGAAATGTCTCCCCGACTTGATGACTTCCATACGGTAAAAGCCGGTCGCATATGCGGAATCCGGCAACGGGTCGGCGCCCTGGCAGACCATGTGAAATCCGTAACTCTTGCGCAGGTTACAAGTCCGGAACGGAATCTCGCTGGGGTTCCGCCGGAAATAGGAGCCGTGCAATGCGTTGATGTCGCCATGATGATACTGCGGATAATCGCCGTCGCGCTCCGCCAGCGCCGGATCGAAAAGATCCTCGCCTTTTCTCCCCCCGGCGGCGATCCAGATCATAGCCAGTCCGCGATCGGTAAGCGGACGGAAATCCCAGCGAACGGCAATATGGTCCGGGAACGAGCGATTACACCAGAGAATGAAATTGCCGTGTATTCCGGTTTCCTTGTCGCGGTCCTTCGCGTTCTCCATACGCATGCGCCCCCGCGGAAAGGTAATCGCTGCCTCTCCTTCTACGCGCCAGCTGGAAATGTCGCCGGAACAGCCAAGCCCGTTCTCATACAACAGCTCTTTTTCCTTGAATTCAGTCATTTCAACACCTCCCGGGATTACACGCGTACAATCATGAATCAGGACGATCGGCCTGCCGCTGATCACCTCCGCCGAAAACCTCGCGAACAGCTTCGAGATAGCCGTAGCCGAACTCGCGGTCGGGCAGGAGATAGCTGTCCTCGGTCCACTCGTTCCACGCGTTAATAACTATAAGCTTCGGAACGAGACCCAGCCGGTCTGCCGCAGTCCGGGCGGCCCGCAGGTTCTCCCTGAATACCTCCGGGTTCCGGTCAAGCACGTATCCCTCCTTTAACCCGGGGAACCGCGCGTTGTTGTCCCAGCCCACGCTCACGGACGGAAAAAAGGGAATACCGTATCGCTCCGCGGCCGCCCGTTCGCCCGCGAGCGCGCGCCGGGACCATTCGGCGTATGTACCCCGGGGTGCCGCCATGCTTATCCACTGGTAGTTCGTCAGGCTCGAAAACGGGAGGGAGATGTGGAGATCGTCTTTCGTCTTCCTGCGGGCAAGATTGTTGCCCTCCCCGTTGCCCACCAGCCCCATTGCATCTCCCAGCCGGCCGCCGCTATAGATCGCCTGGAGATGCACGCCGGGAAGGCCCGCGGCACGGCACCGGTCTTCGAGCCAGTCCAGGGCGTCGCGGGCCGCTTCGACTCCGCCCAGCCCTTCGACCATCGTTTGCGGCCGGAAGATCGACAGGAGGGGCTTGCCGTCGATGCAGTAGTAGAGCGGATGCGTGAAATAGCGGTCGATCCAACGTCGGCCGATGACCTCGAACTCCCTGCGGTCCCAGGCGGCCTTCCAGATGACTCCGCCGGCATCCTGCTCGCGCCGGTCCCAGAGGTGCGTTACATCGTGGTTGGCCCACATCAGGAAAAAGCGCATGCGGTGATTGTTCCGGGCCTTGAGAAAGCCGTCATTCAGGCATCCCTCCAGAAACGGCTCGCGGTCGTACCAGTACCAGTCGTACGCGAAGACGTTGATTCCGTGATCGGCCGCGGCGTCGATCTGCATCTCCATCACACGCGGGTCCGCCTCGTTCTGATAACCCCAGAGCGGTTGTCTGGGCTGTTTGTGGCCCGGAAACCTGGGTTTTGAGGTCCGCACGTTGATCCACTCGCCCTCGCGCCCCGGCCAGAAGATGCGCGCGCGCGGATCGTCGTGATAGGACGGCCAGATATAGGCCGCAACGTCGTAGTTCGCATTCATAATACTTTCTCACGCCACCGGATGCAGTACACGGAAAGTAGACTAGCGTTCAAACTTTTAAAGGCAAGGAAAAGCCGGGAGGCATCCTGAAGGTCTTGTAGCCGTGTGTCCTCGCTTCGAAAAGGTCTTGTCTGTGAAGCACGCAGCTCTCCACTCGATTACTGTCCCGGCATGACTGCTCCGGTCTCAACGATGCGGCGCATCAGCCTGTCGTTCGTATCTGCGTTCTCTCCGGTCACATTCTCCGGACGCTCACACAACGGATTGTGCAGTTCAGGCCCGGCGGTCGTCATGTGCCCCATGCCTTCCATCGTTGGACATACCGCAAATTCCATGACAGCTCAATCGCAATCCCTTCCCGCAACGGCTTCAGGCCGAGCAACGATTCACCGGCGGCCCCGTTGTGAAGAAACGAGAATTCAGAGTATGGATAACTGCAATAGGCGTCGGCCAGCAATATCACTTCCCGCCGCCCGTCAGGCATTGTGCGTACCGTCACCCGCTGCCCGGCGCGCCGGGCCTCAATCTCCAGCGTGGGAACACGATCGCCCGACAACCATACACGGTCCGCGTTGCGCACCGGCAGAAGCTCCGAAAACGAAGGCCGGCGGATACTCGTCACGACCCAGGAGTTCCCGGCCGACAAGCCGGTCGGGATGATCGGGCGGATACTCGGTCCAGACACCGGAGCGTCTCCGCCATCCGATTTCACGGTAGGCGGCCGGAACCATGAAACTCATGCCTGTGCCCGACACCCAGGTCTGCTCGCCTTCCCGCCACAGCTCCTGCTCAAGGGACAGGACCCCGTCGCTCTCCGTAACTCCAATCCGGCTGTCAATGAAGCCCCGGCCTTGTGAGACACGGGCTCGAATGTGCAATGTCATGTCGTCGGAATCAACCGTTTCCCAGTGTTCGATGTCATCGAGCGTGATGAATCCAGGCGGCAGGTTGCCCGCGCTGATGTGCCCCATACCGACATATGCCTGCGCGCCCAGCAGGCCCGCCGTCCCGAGGGACACGCGGTAGTCGGAAGGACTCGCGAAACAGCCGATATCCACCGAACCCCCCGTTCCGGGCGGCGAAAGACGCACGCTGTCGCCGACATTGATGTCTCTCTCCGCTACCGGGCCTTCCCATGGCGCCTCAAATACGGCTATCCGCCACGCGGCCATGCCGGCCGCCGGCGTCGTCGACAAACGCACTTCCGCGGTTCTGCCGGGCGCCGTCTGAACGGAAAACTCTTCCACCGCTCCCACCGGCGTTGAACCCCGCACGGGCGTCAGAGTGAAAGCCAGCGATTCGAGATCGATGAACGTGTAGTCGTTGCGAATGCGCAGAACCAGTTCGCGCGCATTCTGAGAGACTTCCTCGATAACAACGCGCGCATACGTTTTCCGCACACTGTGATATGCCGGCTTGTATTCATGGTTCGGGCCGAGAATGCCTTTCACATTCTGATTGAAGCTCACGTATCCGTGCCACGGGCGTATGAATGAATCGCAGAGTTCCGGATCGCCTTTCTGCATGACCGACTGGTCGCACCATTCGAAAATGAAGTAGCCGCCCACGCCGGACATTGTCCGGATAATCTCGAATGTGCGCTTGAGACCGGCGCCGTACAGATCGCCCTGCATACTCGGATCGATAATGTAGTTGTCGCGGTTGCAGAACGGGTGGGCCGACTCGGTATAGAACATCGGCCGCGGATGTTCCGGGTTCCAGGGCACCGTCGATGGAAACTCCTCCCGCCTGCAGCGTTCGGGGTAATGCTGGCTGTCGGCCGTCATGCATTCCCAGCGAACGTAGTCGACCGCCTCCCGCAATTCCGGATGCCTTCCGCCGAACCGCGATTCTGCTATACACCGGTCTCCGGCCGATATTATGAAACGACCGCGCTCCTGTTCGTGAAGGAACCGGGCGACGGGAACGAATATCCGGCTGATTGCGCTTTCATTGGCAAGGCTCCAGGCGAAAACGGCGGTCATATTCTTCAGCCTTCCGAAAATGCGAGGCGCGAAAGCGTGGTAGCGGTCCCGGAACAGCTCGCGATAGCCCGGATCGATGTCCTCTTCGTGTTCGGGATACGTTGGAATCTCGGATATCGCCCATGGGTTGCCCCAACTGTTGTAGCCGCAGAGGCAGAACCCGGAGCAGACAAGGATTCCGTGTCTCGCGCACAGCCTGATCCAGCGCGGATCGAACGGATAGGGATGCGAACGAACCCCGGTGATGTTCGCCTCCCGCATCAGACGGATCTCGTTCAGCATATCGGCAACCGAAAGGCTGCGGCCGCGTCCCTGCTTGATTTCGTGACGCGTCACGCCGCGGATGAGGAACGGCTTGCCGTTCAACAGGAACCGCTCGCCGTCCGCCTCGAACCGGCGGAAACCTACTTCCTCCCGAACACGCTCCACGACCGTTCCATCGCTCAGCAGGCGCAACTCGAGGCGGTACATGACCGGCGCCTCCGGCGACCAGGGCTTGATCGCGTCTGTTTCGAGACAAAGCTCGGTGTGCGAACCGGAGACCTGTTCCACGTCCACGTATTCGGATACGACCTCACTGTCCGCGGCCCATTCGTACAGTTTCGCCTCAATCGCATGCTCGCCTCCGGCAGTGTGCGCCTGCACGTCGATTTCCAGGCGGCCGGTTCCGCTGCCGGCGTCGTAATCCGGCTGTACCCGCAGGTCGGAAACGTGCGTTTCGGAGACGTGGAAGATGAAAATATCGCGCCAGATACCGCTCAGCATCCATTGACCGGAATTGTCGTGAACGGTGGAGATGTCGCCCTTCACAACACGAATTGCCAGCAGGTTGTCACCGTCCCGTGTCACCGCATCAGTAATATCGAGCTGGAAGGGTATGAAGCCGCCGTCGCGGTAACCGATGTATCGCTCATTGACGTAGACTTCGGCCGAGGCCGCGATACCTTCCGCCTGGAGGATAATCCTGCCGCCGTCATCGATCCACTCCCCCGGCAGACGGAACCCGCGGCGGTAGTAGCCGACCTTGTCATCCTTGTCGAGACTGCAGTGAGCGAATACCTGCTGGCTGAATGCGTGGCTTTCCCAGTTCGACGGCACCGGTATTTCCCGCCACGGCATGTCCCCCGAATCGCGCTGGAAAAAAAGTGAATCGTATTCGTGTTCGCGCCGGGGTCCGCCGCCCTCCACGAGGGCCTCGCGCCCGGCATCCCATCGCCACCACGAATTGTCGCGTATTCGGAACCAGCACTCCGAAGGATCGCGGTCTCGAATCGCGAAATCCCACGTTCCGTTCAGAAGCTGTGCCGATGGGTTGTCCGCCGAGGCCGCCTCGATACCCCATCCTTCGTTCGGGACCGGAACCCAGCACTCCGGCTCAAGCTCTCTGTAATCCTTCAGATCCATTACCGCATCGAACCACATCAACAGCCGGTTATCGATAATTTATTCATGAAGTTCAAACGTTGACGCCTGAAGCACGACCCCTGCGGGCTTGTCCCGCAGGTGAGAAAGCTTAGCTTTCTCGTATCTTCTTGATTTCGAGCAAAACACGCGCGTCTTCCCGGTGTTTGGGCTTGTCGATGAGAGACTTGACCGCCAGCAGGCTGTCAAGGTCTATCCAGTTGGTCTCGACACCGCCATATGTCGCCCTCTCTCTACGCGACCACGCCGTATCGAAGTCCACACCTTCTATCGAACGGATCATGTCGATTCTGCTGGGTTCGACGCCAATCTGGACAATCTCGTTCGGCTTCGCGGGATCCATCAACGTCGGACTGCCGAACTCGGTAAGTGCTCCATTTCCCTTCTCCACATTGTCGACACTTGCCTCGATCCAGATATCGATATCCTTGGTATAGCGCGGCTTCGCGTGATAAATAAAGGCCAGGCCGCCAACGATCAGATATCGCACTTTGTGCTTCTCGAGAAGCACGAGCATATCCTCAAAATCGACAACCGTTCTCACTTCCCGACCTTTTCCATGTCTTCACGAATGGCGACCAAGGCGGACAACCTCCCTTCGGGTCCGGCCTTCTGCCAGAATTCCAGGTCCCACCGCTCATCCTGTTCGTAGTTCTCGGCAACGTTGGTTACCATGCGATCCCGCCGCCGGGCGGCCCGCTGCACCATCGCTTTGTACTTTTCGGAAGCCTCACTCATCATGACAACAGCATACCGGATTGCGCCCGACGCATCAATCGAAGAAACCTGTATCTCCGGCCCGCGCAGGCGTAGCCGCCTTTTCTTATGAACCAGCCAGGCAGGCCTCAACAATCTCGTCCAGGTCGCCGCTGGCGAGAGCGATGACGGTATCGGCGCCGCCGTAGCAGACGCGGAGTTCGCGCGCGGCCAGGTCGGCAATACCGCCGTAGGTGTGCCCGCCGTCGGGATTGGGGTCAACGGCCTTGCCGTTGACCACTCTCACAAAAGCCCTGTAAACATTGACTTTTCAGGAACCCCCGCTTCAGGGGGCGGCGGTTTGCTAAGACCTCTGAATCTATCGTATCACGAGGCAGATCCGGCTCCACAGCATAGTATCTGCATTTTTATTCTGATAAAGCGGTCTTTTCTGTTTCCAGTGATTTTCGCTCTTCTCGCGGCAGTTTTTCCCGATTAGAGTAAACGAACCGTTATGAAGCCTTCTGAAAACCACGTTTCACTGGTTCCCCTCCCCCCCGGGCGATTTTCGCTGTAACGGCCGGCTGGAGCCCGGCGCCGATATCTTCGAGCCTTTGCCGCTCACCGAAACTGAAGGTCATCTGGTACCCGTAACGACGCCTGACGGAGTGCGCGCGGCGTATGAATACCGAGGAAAGAACTTCCGGGCCCGACTCTGCGACTTCGCCTCCGCCGGAAATACGTGGACACCGGCTTCGCGCTTCAACACGTGGCTTCCGCTTGCGGAAACCTGACTTCTCACGGGCGGATGAACTGCCAGCCGTCGTGCTTCTGCATGAATCGTACGGCCGTCCCGCCGGGAAATTTCACTTCCAGTTGTTCGTTGCCGTAGAAACACTTCGGCGGCTCGGGGAAAGGCTCATCCTCTGCCGCGGGCTGAATAACCGTTACGAGGGGGCGGGAAGTGTCTGCCGGATATGTTCCCGAAACCGTGTGCCAGTTGCCGGGACCGTCTTTGGAAATTTTCTTCCAGTGCCACCCGCTCCTGAATTCACGGTCCCTCGCGCCGAGCTTTATAGCCGGGCCGAAACAGCGTAGCACGATTTTTCCGTTCAGGCCGGTCAGCGTCATGACCCCGGGAGCGGATTCGTCGAGGTGCGGCTTCCAGCCCGTCTGGTACTGCGCCGTAACATCGCCGGGGGACGTGCCGACCGGAGCAACGTCGTCAAGTACCGTCACGCTGTCTTCGCCGTGCATTACAATGATCCGGCGCACCCGCTCCGCAATTTTTCCGTACGCTTCCGTTGATTCGAGTGTCATTGTCCGCCAGGGACCGTTTTCCCATGCCTCGAAGATGCTTGAACCGCTGACACCGGGTTCTTTTCCGTCGATAAGAGGCAGTGTATGGTCCGTGGCCTTGCCCTCGTAGTAGCCGGGATCCACGAGGTAGGCCTCGCCGTTGGCGTGAAGCACGAAACTGCCGGGATCATTCTGCTTGTGATGGGTGAGTCTTCCCTGACTGCCTTTCGTACCGACAACCAGCTTCGGGCTGAAGGAACCGTCCGACCGCATCGCTCCCCAGTGCATGTCCTTGAGCCACGCCAGCGTGGGAACGCCGGGGAATCTGTCCGGGGCGGGTTCCCGGCTCCGCCACAGAAACGCGAACGCCGCCCAGCTGTCGCGTGCCCGGGTCTTTTCTCCGCCTCTTGCGGCCAGGTCGGCCACCCACAGCATCAGCGGCTGGCGATAGCGACTGCCGAGGTCCGCGCAGATGGCGAAACCGTCCAGCCACGGCTCACGCGTGTCGCAGAAAGCAAACAGCCCGCCGTGGCCGCCAAGCTGTGTACGAATGAAGTTGACGTTCCGTTCCAGGTGCGGATGGTCCAGCAGTCCGCGATCGTCTCCTGTGGCATGCTGAAGCGCGTGTGCGAGGATCAGGTGAAAACTGCATCCGTAATCCCAGTACTGCACCCCTTCGCGACAGCCTCCGTCAGGCGATATGCACTGGTCGGGGTAAACCCGCGCTTTCCCGGCGGCCGCCTCGACCGCCCTTTCAGCGGCGGGAGTGCTGTGCATCAGCGCCAGGCCCGCCAGCATGCCGCCGCAGTTGCCGACGGGAACGGTGTTGCTGAAATTGAAATGTCCGCCCAGGAACCACGACCCGCGCGCGTCTCTGAGATAACCCTCAACCATCCGCTGAAGGTATTCCTGCAGTCCCGCACGGTCGGCGGGCGCCAGTTCCCTGAAAAGCACATCGTAGGCGATGGCCATTCCGGAAACGCCCATCATATTGAAATCGCTGTACTCAACCTTCAGTTTACCCTTCCGGATTTCTTCAACCGCCCTCTCCCTGTATTCTTCCTTCCCCGTGAAAGCGTATGCCAGGGCCATGGTCGAGGCCTGCAGACCGCCTTTGGGCTCTTTTTTCATAACGGCTTCCGCCTGATCCAGCACTCTCCTGCGGTAATGCCGGAACATTTCAGCGTTGAACTTCCCGCGGATGCCAGGAATGTCTTCGGCGTGAAAAAAAAGATATGGATGAGGCGCGTAACCGAACAGGGGCTTTCCGGTGAAAGTTGCCGTTCCCGTACGCGCCGAGACGCCCGCCCGGCCCGTTTCCCCGGGCGGAACTTTCACGCGGACGCGCTCGGGGCTTTCCACTTCGATAATTTCAGCTTCGTTTCCCCCGAAGGAGAACACGGAAGTCTTTTCGAATCCCGCTCCGGCAAGCGCCGCAATCCCGCCCCCCGGAAGCACTTCCCTCGGCTCGACGCGTTCGATCATGCGTCCGTAAGGCAAACTGTCTTTGAGATCCGCGGTAAGGCCTTCGGGTCCCGTGACACTCACCGCGTAACGCTTCCCCCCGGGCAGGTCAGGGAGTCTGCACGTGACTTCTTCCGGCGAATTGACACTGACACTGGACGCTTTTTCCGGACCTATTTTTACCTGCAGTCCCTCGCGGAAATTGGCGCCATGAAGCAGGATCTCGACGCCCTTGCGCAGAACCGGTTCTCCACGGCTGAACCCGGTTACAACCGGAGAAAGCTGAGCCCTTGACAGCCGGCCCTGTATGTTCTGCACAACTCCCTGCATGATGAAACCGGGATAGTTGACGTGCACCTTTTCAACCGGCACGCGCTTAACGACTACGTAACGCAGAGGCATTTTCGCGATTTCTTCGGTCATGGTCCACGAACCGGTCCAGTACGGCGTGCCGCGGTTGCCGGGAAGGTCCGGCCAGAGGATTGAAAACGTGATTGTGTTTTCTTCGTCCCGCCGGATTCTGAATTCAATCCGGCCTTTATCGAGGTATTTCGCGGGCCAGTCTGCGCTGGCGATATTGCCGCCGCTCCGGTCTATTAACCCTCCGGACACAACGCTGTCTTTGAAGTTCGCGTAAGCTCCGCGGCCCTCGGTGACCAGGTCGTAGAATCCGCCCCTGCGGACTGCGGCGGTCATGCCGCCCATGTGAAGACCGATACCGACGGCAATGTCGCCTTCTTTCATCTCTCCGGGCTTCCCCGAGCTTAACGCGACGGCTGATCCGGGGTAGAACCACTTCTGGCGCAAACCGCGGTTCATCAGGACCGTCCAGGAAAACTCGAAGGCGTTGGTGCCCACATTCCAGTTCGCCCAGGCATAATCATGGGTCTTGATGTACGGCCTGGTGGCTTCGGCCCTGAAGTGAAACCCCGGCTTCTCGCCGGGCCCGTACCAGCGCAGGCCGGGCGGGTCCATGTCGGAATCCATCTTCCAGCGTTCGGGCATGCGGGAACTGTCGAACCTCTCTACGAACACGGTCTGGCCCCGGGCCGGAGCCGCAAAAAAGAGCATTCCTGCAGTCAACGCGGCAAACGCGGCGATTCCCGGCGGCCGCCGGCCCGCAAACCGTTCAAAACACTGGACCCGTATACTCACGTAGAATACAGTACCTTGATCAACAGGCATCAGGCAAGTGCCGCCTCGTGGACATGAGGGGTATTCTGCCGGTCGATGGAAGTGTCAAAAGTTCCATGAAAAACGGATGTAGGACGAGTTGGAACGCTTAATCGCACACTTAACCGCTACCCTTTCCGCCGTGGCGGACGTATACGCTTAAACGACTCTGTTGCAACGGCTGGCACATGACGAGTAAGCAGGTCGGTTAAGGGTGTGCGTCCGCCGCGGCGGCAAGGGTGGCGGTTAAGAAAGCGTTTAAGTGTATTGGGAAAAGGGGAGAGAGTCGAAAAACGGCTAATGACCTGAAAAAAAGGACAGTTACACAGATAAACGTGCTGTCAGCTTTGACAGAACTCGGTCAACGGAAAGGAGCCCTGAAATGCGGAAATTTGATAATGCCGCGGAGATTCGTACGGCGGCCGTGGGTTACGGTGCGGGAAGAATAACCAGGCATCACTTTCACCAGATGAAAGAAGCCGGCATGACCGTCTCGGCCATTGCCGATCTCAGCGAAGAACGCCGCAGGGCCGCGCGGGAAGATTTCCCCGGAATTGCAGCCTGCGCCTCGCTGGAAGAACTTCTTGATTCAGACGTAAATCTGATTGCCGTAAACACTCCTCACAAAACCCATTCCGAAATTGCTCTGAAGTGTCTCGCCGCGGGCAAACACGTGTGCTGTGAAAAGCCCATGGCGCTTACCACGGAGGAATGCGAGGAGATGATCGACGAAGCCCGGTCGCGCGATCTCATGCTCACCGTTTACCACAACCGCCACTGGGACGGCGGCATCATGAAAGCGCTGTCCGTGATAAGAGACGAAAAACGCCTCGGGGAAGTCGTGCGGGTGGAAGCCCGCATGGGCAAACAGAAAGCTCCCGGCGAAGCGTGGCGCTCGAGCCGCAGTATTTCAGGCGGGATTCTATACGACTGGGGCGTGCACCTCACCGAATACGCTCTTCAGCTTCTCGACGACGAAATGACACAGGTATTCGGCTGGAGCCGGTCCGGCCACTGGAACAAAGAAGGCCCGTGGAAAGACGACACCGTGGAAGACGAGGCCATGGCCGTAGTACGTTTCCGCAAAGGCGGTATTTACTCACTGCGAATGACGAACATCGACTGCGATCCAGAACCGTTCGTCATGAAGGTCATGTGCACCGAGGGTACCGTTTCTTTCTCCCCGCACCAGAGTTACCGCGTGGTTTCAAGCCGCGGAAACGAAACGTTGGTCACCGAAGGTAAGAACCCGCCCGCGCAGTGGCAGAAATTCTACGATAACGTTGCCGCTTACCTCACGGGCAGGGAAGATCTCATTATCACCCCGGAATACGCCACACGGCCCATACATGTCCTCGACCTGGCGGGTAAGTCGGCCCGCGAGGGGAAATCGCTCCCTGTAAAACACGTCTGACTCAGTACGCCAGGCTTCGGAAATCGGTAAAGCGATGAAAAGTGATAAGGTTCACGTCGTGGGGGTTCTTCGCCCGTTCGGTGCCTGAGCGGCTCAGTATCACAAGGTCCTCGCCGTCGAAGTCCATGGAAGCATAATGGCGCGAGGCCTTTTCCACGGGTCCGGCCGCAACCAGCCCCGCAAAGCACCAGTCGATCATGTTCCTTGAGAAATGGAGATGGAGGCGGCGGCGCTCGTTGTTCGGAAGGTTGTACCGGTCCGCCGGCATGGCCCCGGGCCGGATCATGCTGTCGGTGGCCTGGGTGGACAGAAGCCAGTACAGCTTTGTGGTCCGGTCGTAAAGGACGTGGAACTTCAACTGTCCGCCGGGACACGGAACGTAGAGCATCTTCCTGCCGGAAGGCGCCTCCTCGAGCGTGGTAATCATTTCGCCCGTCCCGGGCTTTTCGCCCTGTTCGCAGACCCTGGCTATACAGGCGTAGCCGGTTCCGCCCGTATGGGCCCGCATCCAGAGGTGATAAGTCCTGCCCGTCGGGTCGCACCATATATGCTTCGAATCGGTGAACTGCACCACATTGGTTTCAAGCCATCCGATCGGCGCGCAGTTCCGGCCAGGCGCGACGTTGAAGCCTTTCGGATAAGGCGCATTATAAAACGGAACGCCGAAGTAATCGAGATCGGGATCGGTTTCGGCCTTCGGAACAACATCGCGGAAACTTAGTTCGGACGCGAATGTCCAGTTCTCGCGCTTCGTGAGGTCAGCGCCGATGCGCCCGCGCATGAGAACCGGCGCGCACTCGCCAACGTACCAGGTTTTCACGTCAAAGGTAACGCGCCTTTCCATAACCAGATAAACGCATCCGTTGGCGTAAAGGACGTTACATGGAGCCTGGTGCCAGAATTGACCTTCCGTAAGTTGTGCCGGTTCAGACCACGTTTCGCCGCCGTCGCCGGATCTCATCACGGTGAGATCGCCCGCGTGGCCCAGAACGTAGAGACTGTTTCCGGCGACGAACGGACGCGCGTGCATGAACGGGAAATCGGCCCGATATTTCCAGGTTTGTCCTTTGTCGTCCGAAGTGTAAACCCGGCCCTGCCACACGGCGTCTCTCTGAGAATGCTTCCATTTGCGCCCCGGCAGTTGCCTTACGCCCGGCCCGCCGAGATCCATAGTCGCTATGAGGCGCCCGCTTTCGAGCCGCGCGATACCCGGACTGTAGGGGTACAGGTTTTCCGGGTCCGGCGATTCATACACTGTTGTGAAGTCATCCGCCAGGCTGGCTATTGCCCGTTTGTCCTGTTTCATGTCAATAATCCGTCATAAGTGTTAATCTGTCGCAATACGGCCGCCGGTCACTCTGAGCGTACCTTCGGGAGGATGGGAATTCCCTGTTCGCGGAGCCTGGACTTTATCCCGGCAAAAATACTCCCCTCGGCTAACATCTGTCCAATCATCTCCACAGCCTTTTCCTGCAGTGATTCCGCCGTTTTCATGTCACGGCGGCTGTAAGCGGCAATCAGCTCCCGGTAGAGCGGAGCGGCAATGCTGTAAGTCGAACCCACGGCTCCGCGGGCTCCGACTTTGAGCGCGTCGAGGAGTTTCTCATCCCGTCCCCAGAAAACCTCATATTTTCCGCCTCCGACCTGAAGAGCCCCGGAGTAGTCATCAAGATCGCCGAAAGTGAATTTAACTCCCGCGAGTGACGGTATACGGGATCCGGCGCGTTCAAGAAACCGCGCCACGTTCAGATACACGTTGTTCCGTTCCGGCATATAATAAAGGTAAAAGGGAAGACCGGGAACAGCGGACGCGACCCCCGCGCACCAGGCGGCCGCCTCATCGATGTTGTTGCTTTCAATGTCCGGGGGCAGAATAGCCGCCACTGCGTCTGCGCCGGTATCGAGGGCATGCGCGGCCAGTCCCCGCGCGGTTCCGAGAGCCGCGTAACCAACATGGACGAAGAAACGCATACCTTCGGGCAGTACGCGCCTCCATTCTTCGGCCGTTTCCCTGCGCTCCTCGGGTGTTAACAACATGCCTTCGCCCGTAGTGCCGTTAACAAAAACACCGTCAACGCCAGCGGCCGCGAGATGCTCCTCCAGCGGCGCGATGGCGGAGCAGTCCAGCGCGCCGTCCTCGCGAAAAGAAGTCGGCGGAGCGGCAATAAGAGTGAAGTACCCACCCATGTTGTGTCCTTTCTCAGTGATCGGGCCGCGAGCCATGCGCGCGACTGTGATTCAGTCTTTTCACGGCGTCAAGATATCCGTACCCGTACAGGTCATCAGGCTGGAGGTAACTGCCCTCGGTCCACTCGTTCCAGCTGTTGATCGTAATAAGAGGCGGTTGGTCCGGATGAGTGTCAGCGTATTTCCCGGCCTCGACCAGCGCTTTCTCAAAGTTTGCCGGTGTGTTGTTTTTCAGAATCCGCGGACGTAAGGTTTGAAAACGGGGATTGTTGTCCCGCCCGATGGCCACATGGGGGAAATACGGAATCGAGGGATCGGCTTCGTTCACGTATCCCCAGAGCGGCTTCCGCGGCCAGTGATGGTCCGGGCATCTCTTTTCCTCGGTTCTGACCGTTTCCCACTCACCGATTCCCCCGGGCCAGATATAGGCGGCTATGTCGTAATGGTCGGGCATGATGTAAGTCCGATATTTGAACGTTTTTGCGCCGTACGGTCAACAATCTGTTTAACGTTGCGATTGACGGTATTTTAACGGTAAGATGTTCAGCACAATGAGTATTTACACGGAACTTACCGAAGAATTCAACGATGGTAAACTCCGGGCCGTAATCAGCAGTGGACAAGCAGTGGTTCTTCACAAGCTTGCGATCATGAGCAAAGACGGGGACTGGATACTCAGAAACGACCAGGAATCTCTTGAGCATGTTCTCTCCGTTTTGTCACGAAGAAATGCACGTTATCGCTTCGGAGCGCCCCTAGACCTCCGCTGGCTCGAGGGGGGCTGGAGTTCGCATTTCGAGTTCAGCACCGGAGTATTACGCGTGCGCACTGATTTCGTGACATGCCCGCCGCGGATGACTCCGGAAGCCGTCAGGGAGCTCTGGAACAGAGAATCGGCGGGTTCGGTGCCTGTTGTCGGCGTCCGGGATCTATGCGAGTTGAAGAAAACGAACAGGCAACGGGATTACGCCGTAATCGGCGAATTGGCGAGACTGCTTGATAACCCGCGTGACGAACTGCTCTTCTCGCGCAGTGCCCGTGATTTGATCCGCCTGGCTTCGGAATATCCGGACCTCGTTAAGGAACTATCGCAGAAAAGACCGGTCCTGAGAAAAGCGCGAAACGACATAGACGCTCTCGAAAAGGCCCTCGATAACGAACAACGGCGTTTAATGCACGCTAATGAAGACCGTCTCAGAATCTTCATGACTTCAGCCGCGAAATGGAAGCGGGAATGGCCGGGGATTGAAGACGCTATTGCGAGCCTGCCGCTCCGGGAAGCGCACAGCCTCATAGTCCGGGAAGCCGAAAAGCTCCTGCCGTTCCGGCCTCAAGAGGTGATACAATCATGAACGAGGTACGCGACGAATTCCTGAGTGAAGAAGACATGGATCTTCGGAATCTCAGTTACGAAGAGCTGGAAGCTTACTGGGACCAATGGCTTCTGCAGGCTCAGGCCACAAATGATCGGGACAAACGTTCTTATTCCCACGGGGTATTCGTTATGATCGAGGAACCGGAAAGCGGCCGGAAAGCGCGCAGGGCTGCAGATGGTCGCGCCGATTACGGCGAACAGCAGATACTGTAATGCGCGTGATCTGTCCTATAAACTGCGTGTACAGCCCGCAGTCCCGCTTCTCATGGTAACCGTCATTCACCGCTTGCAATCCGTGGAGGGATCGATAATCAGAAAACGGGGATGAAACGGATACTTGTCCCTCATCGCGTAGCGCCTGACGGGGTCAACGTTCTCAATGGAGTACACGAAAACCACGAGGTAAAGCCTGCCGTCTTCCCCCACGTCCATGCTGTGGCACTCGCTTACCCGCCGGTATCCCTCCACGACTATCGGTCCGTAGTGTTTAAATTCTTTCCTGTCCACGTGATAACTCACCAGGTGGGTCACGCCGCCCCAACCCGTGGAGGGCGTGTAGTAAACGGTCCTGTCGTGCATGACCAGCGTGCATGAGGCACACCGGTTCCCGTACCTCATTTCGAGTCCCGGCGGACGAAGGCGATGCAGAAGCTCGATCTTCCCGTGCCCGTCGTCTTTCTTCGGAGGATAGAACCTCATAAGCATCTCGTCGAAACTGCGCACCATATAGTAGCAATGGTCCTGCTCGTTCCAGATCGAGAGATGGGTGCCGCTTCGCTCCCATTGTTTCTCCTTCTTCTCGTCGGCGTCCTTTATCTCTTCGGGATCGGGCATATCCGGGCGTATGGTCCTGAACTTTTCGGTCCCTGGATCGTATTCCCAGAACGAACAGCGCGGCGGCCTGCTTCCGTAAATTTTGCCGTTGGGAGGAAACATCAGGTAAAGCCCGCGCGCCCATTTGCGATCGCTGTCGAACCACGCGCGTCCCAGTATCTTTTCTTCACCGGTTGCAGGGTCAAACCGGGTCAGCAGGCCTTTCACGTTGGTGTGGCCGTAGAGCATTTTCGTGCGGTAATCGTACCCCATGCAGAGCAGGCCGTCTTCGGTAATTGTCCGGCCCAGTACTTCGATTTTACCCGTCTTTCGATGTATCGCCAGCCAGTACCCGCCGCTGTAAACCTCGTCGTGGAGCCGGTGTGCGTCGGTTGTACTGCAGTAAATGAGATCGCCTTCTTCGAACATGTTTGAATGTATCTTGCCTTCCGGCACGCCATCGGCGAGATCTAGCATCTTCTCACCGCATACCTGTCCCAGGTCGGCGATATGGTCCACCCTGTCGGCTTCCGCGTCGTAACGAAACACCTGGGCGTGATGGATACCGGAATGCGAACTTATACTGAACCACGTGTTGCCCTCGCTGTCGGTGAGAATCCCCTGCCACTGCCCGTCGAGGAAGGGGTAATCGTGAAAAGCAAAGCTCCTGGCCTTCACGTGCGGTTTTTCCTTTTCCTGTTGTGAAAGAAGCGAATGGTACGCCGGGGGGCGCCATTTCGCCTCGATAACCGGTTTGCCTTGGACGTATCCCAGTTTTCCGAAGAAACTATCAGCTTTTTCAAGCGCTTCGACTATCTGCTCCCCGGTACCGTAATTCGGAACTATAAAGGCGTGCCCCCAGCCCTTCATGCGATGGTACGTGATTTTTTTGTTCTTATTCTTCCTGACCAGCCTATTGAACCTGTCGGACTGTTCTATGGGCACGCAGGTGTCCTCGGTACCGTGAACCAGCAGAATCGGGGGCAGGCCTTTTTTGACGTGGTTTATCGGGGATACTCTTTTTGCGCGGTCTTCCCATGTCTCGCCTTCCGGGGAACCGGGCAGAGGAGCCGTACCGGGGTGGTTTTTCATCCACTCCAGCGCGGCCAGGTCAAGACAGGGATAGTAAAGGACGGCGGCCGCCGGGGGGCGCACTTCCTCCGCCTTCCCGGTCGGATTCATGGAAAGGGCGAGCGACGCCGCCAGGTGGCCTCCGGCGGAACCGCCGAGTACGGCAATCCGTTCAGGGTCAATTCCCAGCTTCGAAGCGTGTTTCCGGACGTACGCAAGAGCGTCGCGGCAGTCTTCAATGCACTGGGGTACCCGGACCTCGTTGTCCTTCAAGGCCAGCCGGTACTCGACGTTCACCGTCACCATGCCGCGCAGTGCGAAATACCTGCAGAAATGCGCAGTCTGAAAGGCCGCGCCGGCGCTCCAGCCGCCGCCGTGAAACACCATCAGCGCCGGACGGGAATCGCCGGCCTTGTGACCTTCCGGCTCGTAGATATGAACGTTGAGTTCCCGTCCGTCGACTTCCTTGTAGCATTCCTGCCGGAAGTCGTCGTCCATGTATATAAGTTCTTCATATGTCAGCTTTTCCGCCGAAGCCCCGCCTGCGGCCAGAAATATGGCCGCAACAACAGGTATCAGCCGCCGAATTGGGCGTTTTCCGGTCATTTTCGCCTCACTTTTCCTTTCCTTATATATAGCCGGTCCGCGGGTGTCTTGCAAGGCGGGAGCCTGCCGGAAGGTACGGGCGGCAGATATGTTACTTGAGGCGGACCTCAATGCGGTAGAAGAGATTTGCCTCGACCGGGGTATTTGTAAAGACCAGTTCTCCGCCGGTGCCGCTGTTGGTCAGTACACCGCGCCAGCCGTTTGTACCGGTCAGGTCCGAACCGGTCTGAAGTATATACCACCTGTTCGTAAAGCTGTTGCAGGAGAGGGTAAACATGTTCGTTCCCGGGAGGCCGAGCGAGTCTATAAGGAAAACATCGTTTTCGTTGTCCGGGTCCGTCCCGGCAATTACTTCGTCTCCGTCCGCCATGCCGTCGCCGTCTGTGTCGTTTTTCAGCGGATCGGTATTGTACACATTGATCTCTTTGAAATCGTCAAGGCCGTCTCCGTCCGTGTCTTGGAGCAGCGGACTGGTGCGCGCATAATACTCTTCAAGGTTCGACAGACCGTCACCGTCCGCATCATCCGCGGCATCGTCCGCGTCTTCAGAATCAAGCGAGTAATTTATTTCCCACCCGTCGGACATACCGTCGCCATCGCTGTCGCTGGCAAGCGGACCGTACCAAAGCGTTTCATCATAACCGGACCATTTCTTAAGCGTCAGCGCCGGATCTCCGAAATAAACGGTTGTCTGTATAATATTGCGGCTGTCTTCGCCCAATAAGTCGAATGTCATTCCGGATGCATGTTTTACGGCTTTTCCAATATCAAATACATTGCCTTGCATAATTGTAGTTGCCAGGAAATGACCGAATATCCACTGGTGCTGGGGCCATGACTGACCCGAAGGTGATACGCATACAACAGCGCCGTTACTGCTCCGTACAAGTTCTTCAGCCAGTCCCTCGGCCCATGCCGGATTGGCAAAATAGCCGTTAAAACAGGTTGGGGTGATTACCACGGGAAGCCTTGGTGCATTGGTCAGGTTGCCAACATCAGTATTATCAACAAGCGGCGGCATCGAACTCCATTCGTCAAAACTGCCGTGGCCGGCATAAACCGTTATCAGGGCGCCTCTGTTGAACCCGTTGGTAATATCGGCGGATGCGTCCGCTGCTGATGAATAGAGTCTCCGGTAAATATTCGTGGGAATGTACCCTGACGGGACATAAGCTTCAATTCCTTCGCAAATGTCTTCGAAATAAGAATCTCCCTCGTCAGCAACAAGCATTATTCTGCGGGCCCAGGGCTTTTCTGCATCAGACGCAGCATATGCCAGTGTTTTGTTTACCATCGTTGCGGCCTCGCCGGCCGACCGGGCCGGGAACCGCCCTATGCTCATGTCGGGCACAATATCATCAACGGAATCCAGTGATACGTACCAGTTGTCCGAAGGCACCTCCCAGCTGTCGAGGTCATGAATAAACTTGGCCGGTACATATGTCGGATATTCAGTGCTCTTATAATCACATGTACCGTCCCCGACCAGCAGTACGTAAGCCGGCGGATCACCTCCCCAGTTATTACGGGCGTAAACAAGAAAGTCTCGTATAGCGTTAGGATCGAATATGCCGTAATTGAAATCATCGTAAATGTCCTGGACTTTTACCGTTTTAACGCGCAGGCCCCGGTTCGCATGGAAGTCTGCAAGGGGCTGGATCGCGTCAAAGAAACTGTAATGAGTAATAATGATATAATCCGCGCTGTTGCCGGTGCTTCGCAGATAAGAAGATGAATCCTCGATAATTCCAGCAGGTGTTTTCCTCCCGTCAGAACTTGCGGCAACGAAAACCGTTCCTGAAACCGAGGCTTCCGCGAACCCGGCCGTAAACGGACCGCTTCCCGTAATGTTTACATTCGTGACAACAGAGACCGTCCACGGATCCGTGACTTTAAACACGTCAACATCCGCATTGGTAAAGGATGAAACGTTGTAATGCTTCGTTCCGGTCTCACGTGATTGAAACAGTATGTTTTCGTCGCAGGCTTCGAGATTGCGGATATAATCAAGTTCTATCCAGTTTATCAGGACTTCTTCGTAGAAAGTCTCCGGTCCGGCTATCAGTGTCAGCGTAAGGATGTTGGTGCCTTCCAGAAGGTTTGTCTGCGGCACGGACGAGATATAAATAAATTCATCAAGACCCGTCCAGTCCGCGGCTCCGGCCAAAGGCGTTCCATTCATCTCGAATTCTACATGATAAAAAGCAGTCAGGCCGCGCAGGGCAACGCGGACCGTGGCGGTCGTATCAACATCCGAAACTGAATTGATAACCGGGTGCAGGTTGATGGAGTTGGTTTCCCCGTAGCATACATATATATAATCTGAGAAAAACCAATGGTCATCATCTGGAAATTCATCCGGTAAAGCAGGTTCGTAGTACTCATCTTTTTCAAAATGCTTTACATACGGCGTGCTGTCGTTGGTAATACCGCCGGTCACGCCGCTTTGTCCCATTTTCAGTCCCGATGAGTTTGTTGCGTGGTACAGCCAGTACACATTGCGATCCGTAAACCTTGTATCCAGGCCGAAACCGTAAAATTCTATGTAGTCGTTGGTACCAAACTCAGCAGTCCCTTCATTACAAACACGGACGGGGATATCGGCCCCCATGTTATACATTCGAATGTTCTCCGGAAACCAGGAACCGAGATTCGTCACTACTGAAGCCATGTAGTCGTAATCAAGCCTGTATATGCCGTCTTCTTCGACGAATACCTTGTAAATTCCGGAGTTTCCGCCAGGGGGGGGAGGATTGTCCTGCGGCGGACCGTTTCCCTCGGGCAACGGGTCCGGTTCACCGGTTCCCGGAACAGGCACTATTGGCCCGTATAGATCGCTGGTGTAATCAAATTCCAGACTTTCGAGCTTGTAGTAGTAATTCGTCCCGTCGGATACGGGATCGACATAGGAATAAGCCTGGCCCACAACTGAATTCCCAAGACCCCTTATCAAAGTTGTATTAAGTTGCTTGTACGGGCCGTTGGAAACAGAGGAACGGTACACGCAGAACCCCGCATTATTCACTTCCGCGCCGGTTTCCCAGTAGAGGACTACCCTGTCATCATACGCTTCAGCATAAAAATCGCTGAGTTTTACCAGTGTTGAAATAAACCAGTTCAGGTTGTAACCTGAATCCACCGATGCGGAAGGATTGATACAGTCATTGGACGACATCGAGTTGACTGAATATGAAACATCAACATATGATACGCTCCATCCACCACCCTCCGGCACGATCTCCCACCGATTAGTAGCGGCATCACTCCCACCGTAACGCCTCAGCTTAATAAGATTTCCGGATGCTCCGGCCAGGGTTAATCCGCCCGGGGCCGTTATCTCAAAGACATTCGTTACCTCTTCCTGGTATTTAAAAAACAGTGTCGCTCCCGGCGTAGAGCACGTGAAATTCGTTGTGCTGAATCCGTCGGCAAAAATGACGCTGTTGGTGTTCTGGACTTCGATTTCATACCAGTTGTTTTTCCAGTTATTGTTTGTCGTTGCCGGGTCCCAGGCTCCTCCCGTTGAGACTGTCTGCGTGCTCGTTCCCGAGAATACAATGGTGCCTGAATTGTTGGTGTAAAAGCCGGCACTGCTGTCCCAATTCCCCGAAATCGTCACTGTATTACTATGACCGACAAGATTGCCGGAGACAGTCACATTGTGGAATGCGGAAGTGTTGACACCGCTGATCTCCGTGTCGCCGTCAAACATAATCGAGCACTGGTTATGAGAAAACGTACCATTGTTGACCCAATTGCCGGATATTGTCACGGCCGCTGAGTTTGTACCGACTAGCCTTCCTTCGATTTGTATATCGTCAGCGGTTATGCTGTTATCGGGTTGATAGGTTTTTCCGGCTTCGATCCACAACTCGAATCCGTTCGCAAACGTAGCCATTCCACCTGAAACGCTAATGCCGTCTTCGTTTTCGCCATCTACGCCGTCAACGATGTCCAGGATCCCGTTATCGATAAAATTGCCTGATACATATTCGAGAACAATTTTATCCGTAAACATCTCCAGCGCATTAGTTCCGGTAAGGTCTGTGACTCCGTCGACAACCGTAACCAGGGACCCATTCTCTATTTCACCATCAATATATAGAAGCAGTGCGGCATTTACAGAGACAGTCACGTTCGTGAAGCTGAAGGCACCACCCACCGTGGTCTCAAAAGTCTGTACGGCTCCGCCGTTCACAGAAAGTGCCACGGTTTTATTTGAAGCAATAGTCCCCGATTTTGCTTCGTCAGTGTAAATGGTTCCGGAGATGTCGATAAGAGACTCGAAGGCCCGTGTAAAGTTTTCTATACGGCTGTTGTAAGTGGAGTTCCCCCAATAGAACCATCCCTGGGTGTAGGTTGATCCGTCAGTGCTGTACTTCGTATAGTAATAAACGGTCCACGTAGCTGCACTTAGCTCGACGGCGTTCAATTGTTCGCTAACAAAAGATGCTTGCTGTGTCCATGCAACCTGGCCGGAGATTTCCGCATATACCCTGATCACTACTGAGTCACTCGGTGTCAGGCTCGTTTGCGGACAGTTCCAATTCGCGGATTGCACGCCTGCACCATTCGCCGATCTGGACACCTGGGCCACAGGAGTTCCGGAGGTGATTTCGGTCTCCGCGCCCGCCGAATCCCGCTTCCAGACCCTGATCCCCCAGTTGATGGTATCGTCCCCGCCTCCCGTACTTTCAATGAGAGTTGATTGGCCGGATGAAGACTGATTTGTAGCCAGATTATACGTGGTCAAACTGTTTATGGTGTGTTGATCACTCCGCATGTACCGCGCTTCAGGGATACCGGCATCATCGTCGGTAATAGTGCCCTCTCCCTGGCCATCGGTTATGTGCGCGTTGTTTGCATTGCTCAGGTTGACGAAGAACTTCTCGGAAATCCCTTCGTCGAAAGTATCACCATTAACCACCACGGTTATCGTTCCGTTACTCTGCCCGGCCGTAATCGTCAATGTTCCGTTTGTGGCCAAGTAGTCGCCGTCAGCTATTGCCGTACCGTTGGAGGAGGCAAAATCCAGCGTCGCGTCCACCGAATTTGTGCTGGACAGCGTAACCGTAAATACCGCGTTGGTTGTTCCGGCGTCCCCCTCGGTTACCGTTACATTGTCAATAAACAACTCCCGGTCATCATCCGTAATAACCCCCTGTCCCCGGTTGTCGGTAACTGTAACGTT
>JAWODU010000102.1:0-19131 GCA_046483125.1 Kiritimatiellia bacterium | reverse complement strand
CGCGACCGCAAATGTCGCGATCAGAGCCGATCAGTAGTGAGCGGAGTCACCCATAATGAGAACTGCTGGGCAAAATCATTGACATCGGCCGTCATCGGTGATATCAGATTCACAATGGAGGCTTTTTATGAGCCGCATGAGAATAGATCAGACCGAAATCCGCGACGCCGATATCTTCGAAATCCTCCTCGACAGTTTTCCCGACATGATCCATTCCATCGATCATGACGGGAATATTATCTACACCAACAGAACCGCTGAAACACTTCTCGGCTACACCAGGCAGGAACTTCTTGGAATGAATATCCGGGAAATTTACGCCGACGAAGTGCTGGAGGCCGTGGAGAAAGGATTTTCCGACCTGAAAGAACGCGGGGACAAACGGATACCCGAAAGCCTGCTGAAAACAAAGGACGGCACACGGATACCCGTTGAAATCCGTTCATTCAGCATTTACGACGACGAGGGCAGTTTCCTGCGTACCTTTTCAATTCTTCGTGACATCCGGGAGATTAAACAGCTTCAGCAGACCCTTGTGCATGCCAGCCGGCTCGCGGCTATTGGCGAACTCGCATCCGGAGTAGCTCATGATATAAACAACCCGGTGACGGTAATACTGCTTTCCAACGAAATGATGCAGAGGGAGCTCCAGCGTGCCGACCCGGCTTCGCCCGCCGGCATGGAACGCCTGAAAGCCCTCGCCGACGATACGCAGAAGGCTTCAAAGTCGATCCAGAAGCTGGCCGATCATCTGCGGAACTTTTCCCGGGGAATGGCGGAACGGTATGAAACAGTCGATTTGTACGACAGCATTTCAGACGCCCTGTTTATGACACAGAACAAGATCAAGACCTCGAACGTTGAAGTTGACAACAGCGTTACCAAGGGCCGCTACTACGTAAACGGCCTGCCCAATCACATGGAGCAGGTGTTCGTGAACATCATCAGCAATGCCTGTGACGCCATGTCCGAAGGTGAGGAAAGCCGTCTTGCCATTTCCATAGAACCGTGCAGGCGCGAGGAGGCCGATTTCTGGCTGTGTTCCGTTTCCGATACCGGGAAAGGCATTCCCGGGGAAATCATCAGCGATATTTTTCAGTCGTTTTTCACCACAAAGGAGAAAGGCGACGGCACCGGACTGGGGCTTTCGATCTCGCGCGGTATCATAAGGGACCATAAAGGGGATATAGAAGCGGAGTCGGAACCCGGAAAGGGCACTACCTTCCGTATCTTTCTGCCTCAAGCTTCCCTGGATTGAAGCCCGGTTACCCTATTCTTTTTCGGTTCGGATGTACTCTCCCTGCCAGCCCGGCGGCGGCTGTTGGTCACGGCAGGTTCGCGCGCGCCGGGAAAGCAGAATCGACGGCCCGTCCTGCGGGCTCTTATCCAGGACACGCTGAATTATTTCGATACACCGGTCCCATTCTCTTTTGTGAAATGCCGCCAGCGCGCACTCGTAGGACCGGATTGTCTCAAATAATTCCTCCGGTATTTCCCCGGTTGCCCCAACCAGTTCGTAGATGGAGACTATTTCCTTCTTTCCCGCCACCGCTATGCGCCCCAACTCTCTGGTTACCATGTTCGCGCCCAGACCTGTTCTGGTCACCTCCCCGATGATAATCCGCGTTCCGAAATCTTTGTTGACGGGTTCCAGCCGCGAAGCCAGATTCACCGTGTCACCTATAACCGTATACTGGAACTTCTTCTCGGAACCCATATTTCCCGCAGTCACAGTACCGGAATTGATCCCGATGCGCACTTTCAGCCCGACACCGTAATCATCGCTGATTTCCCTGCTCAGCTTTTTCACGATCTTTTGCTGTTCAAGCGCCGAAAGACACGCCTGCGCGGCATGGTCTTTGTCGGGGTACGGAGCGCCCCATACGCCCATTACACTGTCGCCGACGTATTTATCAACGTACCCGCCGTGCTCCATTATACAGTCGGTAATGGGAGTAAGATACTGATTGAGAAGATTGGTGAGGCGCTCAGGCGACAGCCTTTCGCTGATGGCCGTAAACCCTTCTATGTCCGCGAACAATACTGTTGCCTGCGTGTCATGTCCCTGAAGAGAAAAGCTTTCCGGGTTCTCTTCCAGGTACGACAGCACCTTGTCTGAAACCATTGTCGAAAACATGCCGCGAATCCTCCTTTTCGCCCGTTCCTCTGTGAAAAACCGGTAGGACATAACCGTGAAAGAGCATAGACTGATGTAAAATACCGGGGTCACCAGGGGCATGACTATCCAGCTCGCATGCACAGCCCCGTAAGCCCCTACGACGTAAAGGGCGGCAAACATTATGGCCGACGGGCCGAGTCTTGCGGTTCTCTCCAGCAGACAAACCCCCGTAAACAGGACCCACACCAGTCCGGTTATCAGGTATCCGACCGTTTTTCCGGGCTCAACAAGGTGGTTTCCGCTCAGAATGTTTTCGGCCGCCGTCATGTGGATGTGCACAAGAGGCGTCCGGTCGGAAAGCGGGCACGGACCCACATCGATACCCGTCGCCGGAACACCGACCATTACAAGGTGACCGTCTATGTCCTTCCTCAGGCGCTCTGCAAGCTTCTGAAGCGTTCCCATGGAAAGCGCCCTTACGGGGGGAGCCGCGTCAACGTAGCTGACAGCCTTGAAATCGCTGAACTGCGCTGTGAAATTCAGGTACATACTGCCCTTCCCGTCGATGGGGATCTTCAGGTCAGGGCCGCCGGGTACATGCAGGATTACTTCCTCCCCCATGAACACCTCCACGTCTCCGGGCTCAAGCGGAAATTCCAGCCCCAGGTGCAATATGCATGCCGCAAGGGCGAAAGACGGAAGAAAGATCTCTCTCGCACGGCCCGTTGTCGTTTCATAGTACCGCACACCCAGCACCACGGGCACGCGACGGATAATATTGTCCGCGTCCCTCGGGCAGTTAACAAACCCCAGGTACGCATAATCGAAAAGCTGGCGATCCGGAAACGATCCGTTCGGGGAAAACACGTAGCATTCGCGAGCCTTATCGCTCCGGAAATGAACATCCGTATCCGGAATGGCCGTGTCCTTCAGGTAAGGAACTATCAGGCCGGAGTTTTCCTTCCCGCGCCCGTCAACCGCCGGCACGTTTCCTTCGGTCAAACGTTCGATACGTACCGGCTGAGGATCAACCCAGCCGCCGCGGAAGTAACAGGCCAGCATTATTTCGGTAGTGCCCTTTCCCAACAGGCCGGCCAGAGTCATGGCGAAAAGGGTACTGCCCTGTTCCATCGAAAGCTTGTTCATATCGTAAAGAAGCGGAGGTGAGAGCATACGCCCCGGATGCTCAGAAAGACTCTTTACTGCCTCGGATATTTCCGCCGTCCGGCGCGGCGACTCGCTAACCCGGTACCCGTGCGACGTACCTCCCTGAGTTTCCTGGAAAAGTATATCGTAAGCTACAACGGTGGGTTGAAAGTAACGCCTGAAAAACTCAATCTGGTTGCAGAAAGGACGCCTCGCGAGCCATTCACCCGCTCCAAACCGTCCGAATTCGTTCAAAGTCCGCCTGTCAACGGCCAGCAGAGTAATATCCTGTCTCGGAGTCCTGCCCGCTGAAGGCGTAAGATGGTAACGCCAGCGCATAAACATGTCCGCCGACGCGCTTTCCCAGGGTTGAAGGAGCCTCGCCGCCAGCACTGCCGCTTCCAGAGACAGCACGGAAAGCAGTATTACAGGAACAAGATTCTCCCATGGGCGCTTATGCTGTGTATGGGTCACTATTCGGTACTAATACACTTGAGCCGGCGTCAATTCAACAGCTAACCTGAATCACCCCTCTTGCCCCGTTTCCCAGAAGCCCGAATACAGGCCGAACCGACCTCGAAAAACCTTGAAAAAAGCCAACATGCAGTCTTGACTCCAGCCCTTATCAGAGGTTATTATGTTCAAGATTGTTGGATTCAAGTGCCCGGGGCGGGTGTGGTTGTGTACAGTTATTAAAGTGCTTGGAGGTTTTCAGCCATGACAAAGACAGTTTTCGAAGCCCTGTTATGCGTAACTTTACTGCTGGCCGGCACCGCCGGCGCGGCCCCGTTCGAGCCGCTTTTCAGAATAGACGAAATCAACGGCCAGTGTTCCATAGCGCCGCCGTCCTCGGACGAATTTACCGACGCCGTCCAGGGCAAGGCCTACCCTTACGGAACCCGATTGCGCACCGGCAGGAGGTCATCTGCCGTCATCGAGTTTTCCCGCGGCAACACCTGCCGTGTTCTCGCCAACGCCTCGCTTACCGTCAGCGAAAACACGCAGAACCCTAAACTGAAGACCATCAAGCTCGATGAAGGCCGCGTGGACGTCTCCCTCGAAAAGGGTCTTCTCAAGAATACGGACAACAGGCTCAACGTCGAAACGGCTACGGCCATCTGCGGAGCCGTTGGCACGACCTTTTCCGTACAGGTTCTGATCAAGGGCGACATGAGAGCGGTGATTATCAAATGTATCGAAGGCGACGTCAATGTCTGGGGTCCGCAGTTCCAGATTCCGCTCCTCCATAAGGGTGAATGGCTGGCCATTTCCAGTTCCTTTGATCTCGGTTTCACCCGCATTGCGAATTTGCGCGGCAAATGGAAAATGAATATAGTAAATTCAGAAGGAGAACTGCAGATCAGGGATCAGGACGGAAACCCCACGGATATACTCGTGGAACCAGACGCCGAGGTGAAAATCTGGCGCAAATCCACGGAAGACGGAGATACCATCGTAATAACCGTCCTGGTTATCAGCCCCGACGGAGTCAGGCGGCGCACCGTCACCTTCACGGACCGCGGACAGCTTCCCGAAGGCGAGGAAGGCGGCCCCACCCCCACTACCACGACCACGGTACCGCCGGAGGATACCGAGGGCGTTACCACAACCACGACAACGACCACGACAACCACAACGACAACAATTCCGCCCGAGGACGAAGAGGCTGAAGCCGCGACCCCGGTGGGTAAACGGTAGAAGCATATCGCTTTTGGATTCGCCCGGCCGGATTAACTTCCGGCCGGGTTTTTTATATCCTCCGGTTTCAAAAGACTTGCCTGCCCCTTCTATTCTCCTGTAATGTAACCCTTTCCGACGAAACACACGGAAAGTCACCTGTCACAGGGAAAAGATGAAACTAATAGGCAGATTCAACCGGCTTATTCGAAATCGCATATTGTGGACCGTGCTGATCGTGGTCATCAGTATCATGTTCGTCGGATATTTTTCAAAGGGCGGAGGATGCGTTCCCGATGATTCCAGGAGAAACGCCGTCGGCCGGATTTTCGGCGAACAGGTCTCCGCACGTGAATTTGCCCAGGCTCGCTATTTTGCGCTCGGACTGCGAAAGACCGGCGCGTTCCCCGAAGAAATTGAAGAGCGCGTGCGTAAAGCCGTCTGGGGCAGAATAGCCGCCCTGAAAACGGCGGCCAAACTCGGTATCACCGTCAGCGGCGCGGAAGTCGCTGAAACCATAAGAACGGATCCCGCTTTCGCCGCCGACGGCCGCTTCGACCGGCGCAGGTACCGGGCCGTGCTTCAGCAGCGCATTGGATCTCCTTCGTCCGTCAACACAGTGGAACACCTCTATGATCAATATATCAGAGAATCTCTGGTTGTGGCAAAACTGAGGCGAACGCTTGAATGGTGCGTGTGGACGCCTGCCGAACGGCTCAGAAGAATGCTGTCCAATCTCACGGATGTTTTTTCGGTGGAATAC
Source organism: Kiritimatiellia bacterium (assembly GCA_046483125.1). Lineage (GTDB taxonomy): Bacteria > Verrucomicrobiota > Kiritimatiellia > UBA8416 > JAWODU01 > JAWODU01. Next base: position 13,426 of record JAWODU010000102.1, on the reverse strand, counting down.
ACCATTTTGAAACGGGGTGAGCTGGAAGCTGAAGCGGACCTCTCGCGCGAGGACATCAGGGCTTACTACGAAGAAAACCTTGAATCGTTCCGGGAACCTGAAACAATTAAGGTGCAGTACACTGCCTTTCCGATCTCCAATTATATCGACAAGGTGAGTGTTTCTTCCGAGGAAGCGGTTCTCTATTACACAAACAACCTGGAACAATTCACTGAGGAAGGCACCAACGGCGAGTACAACCTGATACCATACACCAGCGTCGGCGCCGATATCACCAACAGGGTCCGAAACAGAAAAGCGGCATTTCTCGCCAAGGATGACGCGACCGAACTGGTAGTCTCGCTCGCCCCCGATGATTACGGACGCGCCCCCGCGCTGGAGCGTGTCCTCGCCGACCGCGCCCTTGCGGTCAGAACCACCGCCTGGTTCTCCGCGAGCCAGCCGCTGGAGGAACCCGCGGCCGGTCCCGCGTTCAACGAAGCGGCTTTTGCCCTGGTTCCTGATGATCCGGAGCGATACTTCAGCGACGCCGTACAGGGCGCAGACGCGGCATACGTTCTATTTGCCGGAGAACGCCGTGACTCCCGCCTCCCTGAGTTCACGAACATTGCAAAGGACGTGACGCTCCGCGCCGAGGCCGAGGCCGAATCACGGCTCTTTTACGAAAAATGCCGCGATTTAAGAACATCGATATCGGAATCAGTCGAGGGGGGACAAACTTTCCGCCAGGCAGTCGAAAATTACGGATTCAACATTCACACACAGACTTATTCGGCGTATACGGCCGACCCGGAACAGATAGAATACTACGAAACATTGGTGACAAGCGTTACCTCGCTGAATGAAGGCGAAATCAGCGAAGTCACCAGTGTTCCCGACGGCGCGATACTTGTTTACGTTGCGTCAAGAGAGCCGGCCCCCTCCATAGCCACTGAGTTTACCCGCGCGCAACTGGCCTCAGAAGTGGACCGTTACAAGGCGTCCCTCCTCTTCCAGGACTGGAAGGATCACATTCTCGCCCAGTCGGACCTGGAAGTTTTCAGTAAACAAAAAGCTCCGGCCGCCGAATAATACCCTGTCAACCTGTCCCGCCCCCCTTCCCCCCTTTGACCGGCAGAATTCTAATTGACGATTCCAGGCCGTTAATGCCGCAGATCTGTCCGTCAGGAGGCGCTTCCTCCGTCCAGCGAAGATCTATACAAAGAATTTCAGTGCATACGTGATCCCGGTATGCCTCCAGCGCCTTCTTCAATTCCTTGCCCCCGTTATATTCGACCGCTATTCTCCGGGTCACATCCAGCCTCCTGGACTTGCGCAGGTTCTGAACAACGTGCACAAACTCGCGGGCTATTCCTTCGGCCGCCAGTTCCTCCGTCAAGGCCGTCTCCAGGGCCACGGCTACCCCGCCCTCGGATTCGGCTACGAGACCTTCCTTAGGCGCCCGGCTCACCACGACGTCGTCAACTCCCACAACCGTTTCTGTTCCCTCCGTCTTGACACGCCATTGTCCCGTATCGAGAAGTTCGGAAACATCCGCTGATCTCATTTTCGAGATACAGGCGGCAACGGCTTTCACCTTCGGCCCCAGCCGCGGCCCCAGCCGCCTGAAGTTTGCCTTTGCGCTGTAGTCCACGAAATCCGACTCTCCGGCTTTTACCTCAACCCCTTTCACGTTCAGTTCGTCGCTTATGATATCCCCCATGCTCCGGACCGCCTTTTCGGCATCTGCATGGCCGGTGGCCACGTACAAGCGGGACAACGGCTGGCGTACTTTCAGATCATTGCGCGTCCTGAGCATTCTGCCCAGTTTCACAACGGTCATTGCCAGGCTCATACTCTTTTCCAGTTCTTCATCCCTTAACTCTTCGCGGTACCGCGGAAACTCCGCGAGGTGGACCGACTCAGGCATAGCGTCGGTCCGGAGATTCGCGTAAACGCTTTCGCTTATAAAAGGCGCGAAAGGGGCAGTCAGACGACAGAATTCCGTCAAGACATAGTAAAGCGTGCCGTAAGCCATGTTCTTGTCCTCGTCGTCGCTGGACTTCCAGAACCGGCGCCGACTCCGCCGTATGTACCAGTTAGTAAGAGACTCCACGAAATTGCCGAGGGGCCTTACGGCGTTCTGCAGGTCATAACGTTCCATCGCGTCTTCCACTTTCCGGAGAGTCTCCTGAAGGCAACTGCATATCCACAGGTCCAGAATGTTGTCAGATTGTCCGGGATTTATTCCGGGAGCACACCAGCCGTCGATGTTCGCATACGTTACAAAGAAACTGTGCGCGTTCCACAGCGGGATAAGAACATTCTTCACTACCTGCGCCACTCCCTCTTCCGAAAAACGCAGGTCTTCGGCTTTGACTACGGCAGAACCCAGCATATACAGCCGTAGCGCGTCACCGCCGTAGGTGTTTATGATATAAACCGGGTCCGGATAATTTTTCAGCCGCTTACTCATTTTCCGGCCGTCCTCGGCAAGCACCAGGCCGTTGACAACGACGTTCCGGAAGGCCGGGCGGTCAAACAGGGCCGTCGACAATACCATGAGCGTGTAGAACCACCCCCTGGTCTGATCCACCCCCTCCGCTATGAAATCGGCAGGGAAATTATTTTCAAAATGTTCCTTGTTCTCAAAAGGGTAATGCGCCTGTGCGTAAGGCATGGCCCCGCTTTCAAACCAGCAATCCAGAACCTGCGGGACTCTCCTGAGCTTACCTTTACCCGAGCCGGACGGGATTGTAACATCGTCTATCGCGTGTTTATGGAGATCCTTTACTTCGCCTCCGCTTTCCCTGCGCAGTTCATCAATCGAACCTACGCATACGCTTTCTTCGCCGTCCTCACTTCGCCACACCGGTAACGGTGTGCCCCAGAAACGGTTTCTCGAGATGGCCCAGTCCCTGGCGCCTTCTATCCATTTGCCGAATCTGCCGTTTTTTAAATGTCCGGGCATCCAGCAAACATCCTTGTTCGCCCTCAAAAGCTGTTCTTTTATTTCTTCGACCTTGATAAACCATGTGGAAATAGCCCGGTATATCAGCGGGCTTTCACAGCGCCAGCAGTGGGGATAACTGTGCGTTATCTTTTCCAGCCGCAGGAGCTTCTGTTCATCCTTCAATCTCTCTACGATAGCCGGATTCGTATCCCTTACAGATCTGCCCGCGTAATCGCTTATTTCAGCGGTAAACCGCCCCTCTTCATCGACGGGGCACACGCCGGGCAGGCCTTTCCGTACTCCCAGGGCGTGGTCGTCTTCTCCGAAACCGGGAGCTATGTGAACAATCCCCGTACCGTCTTCGGTTGACACGAAATCCGCGGCAAAAACCCGAAAAGCGCCGCTTTTTTCCATTTCGGCGAAATACGGGAACAGAGGTTCGTAAACAACGCCATCGAGATCGCTTCCCTTGACCTTTTCAACTACCTCGCATTCATCTTCCTCCCCGCACCAGTCATTGAGTCGATCTTCGGCAAGGTAGTAGAAACAGCCGTTTGTTCGGATCTTCGCGTAGACGATATCTGCGCCCACTGCAAGGGCCAGATTCGACGGAAGCGTCCACGGTGTAGTCGTCCAGGCGAGTATCCAGGTTCTTTCCTCCCCCTTCAACGGGAAACGGACCGTGACAGCCGGGTCCGTAATATCAGCATAACCCTGGTTGGTTTCGAAATTGGACAAGGGCGTGGCACAGCGCGGGCAATACGGCACGATTTTCTGCCCTTCGTAAATGAGGGCCTTTTCCCACAGCGACTTGAACACCCACCAGATTGATTCCATGTACTCCGGGTCCATTGTCCTGTACTCGTTGGCGAAATCGACCCAGCGTCCCATCCTTGTTACTATCTCTCTCCATTCTTTGCTGTACCTGAGAACGATCTTTCTGCAGTGCTCGTTGAACCTGTCTATTCCGTACTTTTCAATTTCGGATTTACTGCTCATGCCCAGCGACTGTTCGGCTTCGTATTCCACGGGCAAACCGTGACAGTCCCATCCGAATCTTCGTTCAACGTAATATCCCCGCATGCTTTTGTACCTTGGAACAACGTCCTTGACCGTTCCCGCCAGCAGATGCCCGTAGTGAGGGAGACCCGTCGCGAACGGCGGGCCGTCGTAAAAGACGAATTCGGGGCCGTTCTCCCGCGCCTCAAGCGACTTCCGGAAAATATCCCGCTTTTGCCATGACGAGAGCACGTCCTTTTCCATTGCCGGAAAATCAACCGTACTCGATGCAGGGCCGAAGTTGCCGCCTGTACTATTTTGTCCTTCTCCTGTCATGTGTCATGATCTCCTGGAGCGCCCGGTACGGAAGTAAATTCCCCGGGTCCGCTGATACATAAACGCGGACCACGTTACATCATCTCGCGGACTCGATTCAACTATTTTGCGCCGGCACACATTCCCGCTTGTAACTCGCTCCGGGCGAGGGTATCCTTCCGCCAGTAAAACATTTGAAAACTCGAAAAACCCCAGCGGGAGTATTTCATGAAAAGACGTTATTCCACGTTCCCAGCCGCAATCATTCTGCTTTGCGCTCTCTTTCGTGCGGACGCTGGCCAGAGAAACTGGCACGTAGTCAGCCTGGGCGTCAGACAGCACCAGGATCACGAGGTAATAACCGACTACCCTTTCGACGATAACGATCTTTCCTACGGCATAGCCTGGGAATATCACGAGCCCTCCGCATACTGGCAGATCGCCGCTGATTACTGCCCCGACCCGACAGGGACCAATACACTTGAATACGTTTTCACTCCCCAGATAAACCTGATTACCAAGGACCAGTGGTGGCGCGGCGGGCTGGGCGTTATGTGGCCCTACGTGAACGACAGCGTCGAAGGAACCGACTGGCTTGACACGTACTGGCAGTTTATTCTGGGCTTACAGCTTGCCGCTACCCGCGTGGACCTGGACGTCATGACTTATTACGTTTTTGAATCATGGGGAGACCTCAGCGACTTCGAATTCAGCGATCTCGAATACGGGGTAAGACTTGGTTTCGAGTTTTGACCCGACCGGCGCATCCGGGAAGAATACCCGAGAATAAAATCTCACAATCCCGATAACGGCGCCTCAGCGCCGCAGAATAAACCTCTTTAATCTGTACAGCAGGAAAAGCACGTTCTTCCAAAGCGACTTTCGTCTGCGCCCCCGCGGTGCGTGCCCCCGCCTGCCGCTCATGTAATCCCTGTCCATGAGTCCCATCTGTTCCCCCTCGAACTGCTATTCAGTGTTGTAACCACGCACAAACTCCATTATCTTAACACAAATGTTTTCCCGTTCATACCATGATTTACCCCGGAGAAGGCCCCCTGTCATCCAGCGGCCCGAAACCCGTCAATTCATTGTCCTGCCCTGCCTCATAGGCGCTCTGCTCCTATGCCGGGAAGTATCCGCCCAACGCGCCGGCCCTCTTCCTCACGAACGGGCGCCCTTTGCTTCGGTCGTGAAGCTTTTCGTCACAATACAGCGCCCGGACTATTTCGTTCCGTGGCAGAACAATGAACTTTTCAGCGGAAGCGGCTCGGGATTCATCATAGACGGGAAAAAAATCCTGACTAACGCGCATGTCGTCTCGGACGCACGGTTTATCCAGGTTCAGAAGCAGGGGGACTCCAGGCGGTACATGGCCACTGTGACCTTTGCCGCGCATGACTGCGATCTTGCCGTTCTGTCGGTCCGCGATGATTCTTTTTTTGACAATACCCATCCGGCCCGGTTCGCGGGCACCATGCCGGGCCTGAACGAGGAAGTAACGGTCATCGGTTATCCCCGCGGCGGCCTGAGGCTGTCCATAACCAAAGGAGTCGTCTCGCGTATGGATTACGCTATCTATTCCCACAGCAGTCGCGATCACCATCTCGTTCTCCAGGTTGACGCGGCTATTAACGCCGGCAACAGCGGCGGCCCGGTCGTTTTCGACGACAAGGTAATCGGACTGGCTTTTCAGGTCCTGACGCACGCAGAAAACATCGGCTATGCCATCCCCCTGCCCGTTCTCAGCCGTTTTCTGGCCGACATTGAAGACGGTACCTACCACGGTTATCCCGAACTCGGGGCCGCCTTCATGAACACGCGCAATCCCGCCCTGCGTGCCGATATGAGGCTCCCATCCGCGGACGGCGGCGTCGCTGTTTATTACCTGGATCCGTTCGGCAGCGGCACGGGCGTTCTCAAGCCGGGCGACGTGCTGATGTCCGTGGACGGGTATCCTATTGCCTCCGACGGATCGATAGAATTCAACAACAACAGGATGCTTTTCGCAGAACTGCTGGAACGCAAGCAGATTGGTGACACCGTCGATTTCAATGTGCACAGGGGTGAAGCTCAAATGGATATCACCGTCCCCCTGAAAACGTCGCGCGACCCGTACGCCTATCGCAATATTTACGACAAACAACCGGAATATTACATATTCGGCGGCCTGGTTTTCTCACCCCTTACCCGCCCGTATCTGAGAGCCTTGAACCCCGACGCGGGAGACAGGAACGAACAACAGCTGATATACTACAGCGAATACGCCAAACTTGACGGACTCTACAAAGGAAGAGATGAATTTGTCGTTTTGACTGCAAGGCTTCCGCACAAGGTTAACGCCTACGCCGACGGCTTCCTCAACGGAATTGTATCGAAGGTTAACAATCGTCCGGTTCGCCGCCTGCAGGATGTAAAGACAGCCGCTGAAAACCATAATGGTCCTTATCACACAGTGGAGTTCATCGGCATGGAAGATATGTTCGTCATGGACGCCGGGGATGCCCGCAGGGCGGAAGCAGAGATTCTGTCCGATTACGGAGTGCCGTCGCCGGCTAACTTTGAGGACAATCAATGAAGCGCGCGTTGATACTCTTTACTATCCTTGAGCTCTTCTTCTGCGCCTCCACGCAGGCTGTTTCCTACGCCGATTTCCTGGTGGACGTAATTGTGACATATCAGGAAACCGATCCTTTGCTTCCATGGCAGAAAACAACTCCTCTGGGCCGGCACGGCTACGGCACGGTGATTAAAAACGGCCATATACTTACCACCGAAAGTCTCGTCCGGAATCATACTCTCATTGAAATCCGCCGGCCCGGGAGAGGGAAAAAACTCAAGGTGTCCCCGCTCCAGATCGACTCCCAGGCCAACCTGGCCATCCTCGCCCCTCCTGAAGACAGAATGACGCGCGGCCTGTCGCCTGTTCCGCTTGCCTCCGCAGTGTCACTCAAAGACGCGGTCAGGATCATACAGACCGACGAAAACGGAAAAGTCCAGATCGGCAACGGCAAGGTCATCCAGGTTGCCGTAAAGCAATTACCTTCATCCACGTCGCAAATGCTTTCATGCATTCTTTTAACGGACCTGAACGTCGGCGGCGCCGGGGCTCCGGTCATACTCGAGGACGGTTCCCTGGCGGGGCTCATGATCTCCTACAACAGCTCGTCAAGGACCGGAGACATGCTTCCCTGTCAGGTGCTCAGTCATTTTGTCGAAGACGCCGTTAACCCGCCTTATCGCGGCTTTGCCTCAGCCGGCTTCATCTGGTCGCCTCTCATCAATCCCGCAAAACGCCGGCTCCTGAACGTGCCGGACGAAGAATCCGGCATACTGGTGCTTGCCTGTATCCCCGGCACGGGCGCTGCGGAATCACTTAAGCCCAATGATGTTATACTGGAATGGAACGGCTTCGCGGTTGACAGCCTCGGGTACTACAAGGACCCTCACTTCGGACGTTTGGCTTTTTCCTATCTTATCAAAGGGAGGGCGGAACCGGGCGATGCCGTCTCACTCCGGATTGTTCGCGACAGGGAGTCAATGGACCTCGATATCAGTCTCAGCCGCCTCCTTGACACCGACGCTCTTATCCCGGAAAACATAACGGGAAGTCAGCCCGAACATCTCGTCGAAGGCGGGTTCGTACTTAGAGAATTGACCGGACGCTACCTGCGCTCTCACGGCAGGCGATGGCAATATGCCCTGGATTCGCGGCTTGTCCACATGTACTTGACCCGCAGATATTCTCCGGACCGGCCCGGTGACCGGATCGTGATACTTTCACGAGTTCTGCCCGATCGCGTCAACGTAGGGTATCAGGATACACGAAACGTTCCCGTTCGGCGGGTCAACGGCAGGAAAGTCCGCAACATGAAAGACGTGTTTCGTATACGCGGACGTGACGGCCATATCGAGCGCATCGGCCTTCAGTCAATGAGCGTGGACCTGGTCCTGAACGCGCGCCTTCTTGAGGAAGCCAACGAGCGCATCGCCCGTATATACGGCCTCCGATCCCTTGTTCACCGCCACGAATAATCATTTGCCTTCAGGCGGCTGTTCTGATAAGAGTATGGCCAGTAGCGAAAAAGCGGATGAACCCGGCCAGGGAGGAAAAAGATGGATTTTCTCCGCCCGTTTGCGGAGGCTTCTATAACTCTGCCCGTTCTTGAATTGACCGGTCTTCTCTTACTGAGCGGAATCTGTCTCGTATTCAGGTGGGTACGCGTCGGGCTGATGGTCGCTTATCTCTTCGCGTTTAAGTGGGCGTGGCCTTTTTATACCCGCGACAGTACGCAGTTCATGGCGGCGTTTCTCGCGTTCGGCGGACTTGTTGCCGTGCTGGCGGTCATAGGCCTCCTGCAGGCGGCCGCCGGCGGCGGCCCGGACTGAAGCAGGCCTGCCGCGGGGACAACTTGGAAATAAACATACGCGGATGAAAGCTAAGACTTTCTGGTTGACTTATCTTCTCGGGGGCATTCTCGGCACCGCCGGGATTGTGTTCGGGGTCCCGTTCTATAAAACGTCCACGGTTGAAATGGCGCTGTCGGAATGCGCACATTTCTCCCGTCTGGCACGTCCCGAGCAGTCGCTTCGCGTTCTTCGGGAAGTCAAGCCCCGCAGTGCCCCCTACCCTCTGCTGGCTTCGCGGGTATGTATGGGTGAAATTCAAAGCAACCTCGAACTCGACCGTTATCGCGCCGCTGTCCGCGCCGCCGAACAGCTTCGCCTGCATGACTTCAGACCCGCGGACAATTCACAGGGAATATGGTCGGCTGTTGCCGCGGCGGGAGATTCCCTTGCCAATGCCGTACTCAAAACGGGCGACACAGCTCCAACCCCCGACTGGTCCGGCTACATTACGATAGTCGATTATCTTTACAGCAGCGGTTCTTACGATGAGCTGAACGACGTGGCCCGGACGATTCTGGCCGTGGATCCCGACAATCCCATCGGCCGTAACGCCCTTAAATCCGTGGCGGGAGGACTCGCGCACGAAGGCATGGATTCCGGAACCGGGATCCGGGAAGCGCCGCCATCCGAAACCGCTGATTCCACTTCCCCGCAGGAATCCGATGGAAAGACTGCCCCAACGCAAAAACGCCGCAAAGTCGAAAACTGGGGCATAGTTCGCCTCCGGAGGGCGGAGGCCCGCGATACTTCCGGCACCGTGGCCGGGACAGTTCCCCTCGGCACACTGGTCGACATTTACGACGTACAAACAATACGCAACACCAAATACGCTCTTTGTGATGCCGTCTACGAGGGCGACCAAGTCTGCGATATACTTATTGCAGTCGACGACCTGCACGTCCGGCCCGGTCCGCTCGCCGGGACAACCGCCGTCGAAAAAAAACTCCGAATCGAGCTCGCCGGGCTTCTCTTTGAACTTCAGAAGGAAAGCAGAAAGCAGAACAACGCCAATCCACACGCCGATCAATACAGACGGGCCAAGAAAGAATACGATGAATTCTGGGCGAAGGTAAAAACACTCCAGAAGAAAAGGGACAACAGCACCGGCGCCGAGCATATGCGGTGCGCGGACCAACTGCGCATGATGAAGGGGCAGGACCGCATCGTTCACAATAACCTCAAGGAGGCCAGGAAGAAATACGAGAAATGGGAAGAACAGCACGGTACCCGGGCTAATCCCCGCCTGGACGAACTCCAAAGACAGGTTGCCGAAATCCGCCAGGAACTCTCCCGTTTCGCCAACGCAAAGTGAAGCTCTTTCTTTTGAAAACGGTCTTTGTCGTTATCTGGATTGCCATGGCGGCCTGGCTGATACGCTTCGAAGCCTTTCCGGGATATTTCACCCGCACCCTCGCCGGATACGAAGATATCGTCGCCCGGCATGTGCTCATCTCGGATCAATGGATGAAGGTTCTCTACAATGGAACACCCGCCGGTTACAGTCACACCGGTATGGAATTCAACGAGAATGACCCTTCCAGACAGCACCGGATACACAGCGAGTTCACGGCGCTCTTGCCGTTCTCCGGAAACACTGTCAGGATTGAGGCACACGGCGCCGTTTTCCTGGACGCACTCAGAGATCTTCAGGCATTTGATTTTGAGGTCAGCTTCAAAGGCCGCTCCATACGGGCAAGGGGCAGCCGCGTAGCCGATGAAACGTTTGACGTGGCTGTCAACGCCCTGGGCTCGTCTAACCGTGCCACGTTGACCATACCCGACAATACGATCGTCTATTCCCCGCTGTCCCGGATGGCCATCAGGAATCTGAAGCCGGGGGAGCACGTAAAACTCCGGACTCTCGATCCTTTATCCCTTGAAACAGTAACAATGACGGTAAGGGGTCTCCGTGCTGAAACCATCGTCGTGTCCGGTAACAGCATGCGAGCCACCGTTCTTTCCTGCGAGTACGGAGGTCTGTCCTCACTGGTCTGGGTCGGACCCGACGGACGGGTTATTCGCCAGGAAACGCCTTACGGCTTTACGCTGGAAGCAGCCACACCCGAGGAAGCAATGAACGCCTTTGAAACTGCGACAGCAAGCCCGTCCTTACCACACGCCGGAGGGCCAGGCCAATGATAGAAGCCGTTAATCTTTCGAAAAACTTCGGCGACGTCCAGGCCCTTAGGAACCTCTCGATTACGGTTCCTCCCGGCGAGCTTTTCTGTTTCGTCGGCCCTAACGGGGCCGGCAAAACAACTACAATAAAACTCCTTACCGGTCTCCTGCATCCCACGACGGGAACAGGCCGTATCTGCGGATACGACATACAATCCAGCCCGGTCGCAGCCAAACAGAACATGGCCTACATTCCCGACATGCCTTTTCTTTACGACAGGCTCACGCCGAGAGAATTTCTATTATTCACCGGGGATCTCTACGGTCTTTCTGCCGCTGAAACAAGCGGCCGTGCGAGTGAACTTGAAGAACTTTTCGGACTCCAGGAGTATCATACATCCCTCATAAAGGACATGTCCCACGGCATGCGACAGCGCCTTATATACGCCGCCGGCTTTTTGCACCGCCCGAAGGTTCTTTTCATAGACGAACCTCTCATAGGATTGGACCCCTACACGATTCGCCTGATAAAGAACCAGCTGAGATCAAAAACGGCAAACGGCATGACGGTCTTCCTCACAACGCATATTCTTGCTCTCGCCGAAGATATAGCGGACCGCGTTGCGGTCATTGACAGAGGGCGCCTTACCGCAGTCGGGACTCTCCTTGAGCTTCACCGTAATTATCCGGATTGCCGCAGCCTCGAGGATATATTCCTGCGCATAACCGGGGCCCCGGTTGACGACGGTTCGTCCCGGGCACGCCATGATGGTAATAGTCCATGAGTGCTGCCTCCGCGCTGATATCCAAAACCTTTCTGAGTTTAGCAAAAATGTCGCGGATTCTGAAATCGCAGTCCGCGTTCAAGTCACTCTTCGTCCTCAGTTTCGCTGTCTTCTTCGAACTTGGCTTATGGTGGCTGTTCCTGGACGGATTCCGGTTCCTCGCCAATTTAGGCGGCACCGGCGTCATGATAATCAGCAGGCTTTTCGCCATCTTCTTCCTCGGCATGGCAATCATGCTGGTTATATCAAACATAGTAAGCGCCTATTCCACGATTTACAGGTCAGACGAGATCATTTTCCTTATGGTACGACCTGTTTCGGTTAGCCAACTGGTCTTTCATCAGTTCGCAAAATCCGTGTTCCTGGCCTCATGGGCGTTCTTCTTCGTCATTATACCTTTCATCGGCGCTTACGCATGGCAAGAGCGCCTCTCAGCGCTCATGGCCGTCTGGACATTTCTATTCTCCATCCCTTTTCTCGTGGTTTGCGGAGCCGTCGGAACGCTTGCCGTGATGGCAATAGTGCGATGGCTCCCTTATCATCGTGTTGCCAGGGCCGCCGTGTGGACGTCAGCCGCTGTAATCATGGCGGTCATCTGGTGGTGTCCGGCGTGGTTCAAGACCACGGACGCCGGTATTCAGTTTGAACTAACCCGTGTGATACCGGGTCTGGGAATCGCCTCAAATCCGCTACTGCCAAGCTGGTGGGTTTCGGAAGGCATTACTGCCCTCAACAACGGAGACTGGTTCAGGGGGTTCATGTTATGGAACATGCTTGCCTCTACGGCCGTTGCGCTGTGTGTCCTGCTGGATACGGCAGCCCGAAGGATATACCTGCCGGGATGGGAACGCGTAGTTGCCGCCGGTGGACGAGGCGGCCGCAGACCGGTGCTTTTCTCCTTTATTGACAGACTATTGCGTCCTCTCCCCGGTGATATTCGTGCACTGCTCGCAAAGGATATACGCGTGTTCCTCCGGGATCCCATGCAATGGTCCCAGGCTCTCATCTTCTTCGGTCTCCTCGCCCTGTATTTTCTCAATCTGCGTTCCTTCAACTATCACACTTTCCCTCAGAGCTGGCGTAATACCATTACTTTTCTTAACGTGTTCAGCGTGTCGGCGGTTATGTGTTCTCTGGGTTCCCGTTTCATTTATCCGCAAATGAGCCTTGAAGGGCACGGTTTCTGGGTGCTGGGACTTTCTCCCACCACAATGACCCGTGTACTGCTGAGTAAGCTGTTTCTCGCAATTGCCGCCATGTCTATCGTGAGCGTAACTCTCATGTCGGTGTCTTCCAGCATGCTCAAGGCCAGCGGCCCGGCCTCCGTGGTGGCCAACGGGCTCGCGATAGCCATGTCCCTGGCCGTCAGCGGCCTCTCCATCGGCCTTGGAGCTGTCTTTCTGGATCTGGAAACACGTAACCCCGCTGAAATAGTTTCAGGTTACGGCGGCACTTTGAACCTGGTTCTCTCGCTGTTTTTCATGCTCGCGGTCATTCTTCCTTTCGGAATAATATTTCACATTCATCTAACCCAGTCCCTTGCCCTGCCGGACCTTTACAGGGCTCTTCTCGGTGCCGGCGTCTGGGTGCTCGTGCTCACTGCCGTTGCCACGGCGGTACCGCTGTGGTTGGGCGCCGGGGCCCTGCGGAAGCGCGAGTTCTGACGGCATAATTACAATTGCTGAGTCCTTCCTCTGAAGTTTTGCCATAAGGGAACACAGACAAGATTCATAGGAAAATCGAGGATTTTGAGGCTGCTTGGCGGGAAAATGCGAAAAAGCTGATGTTTTCTCTTTTTTTGTCTTGACTCTTATAGGTAATTATATAATAGTGCATACAAGAACGATGAGTCCTTTATCACAGATCAGCC
>JAWODU010000082.1:0-11361 GCA_046483125.1 Kiritimatiellia bacterium | reverse complement strand
CCTTTGTTGTGCAACCATCCTGCCACATGATAATGTCTAGCATCTAGACATTATCATGGATAAAAAAAGGTCGCAACCAGTATTTTGAGTCAATTCGATGCATCACCCACTTTCTTCGTTTACACCCGGCGCGGGTGTTCGCCGGAGAGGTCTTTCGGCGTCAGCCAAGGGATGTCACCACCCCAGTACTCTTCCTTTTTTGTCTTGGGCGTGCCGCCCCCGATGACCTCGGCAATCTCAGCCACTTTTTTGAGTTTCCACTCACCCATCGCAGGCCTCCCGTTGCGGATACCTTCGCCGTCGGTTGCGGATAGGTTGCGGATACTCGGGAGCGCCAGCAATGCTTGGCGGTAGCCGCCATCGGTAGATTTCTCCGAAACGTCGATAGATTACCTGCCTGCCGCGTCGCTCGCGGCGCAGGCAGGTCGATAGATTCCACGAGGCTGGCTTCGAATCAGAAATCGGACGTAGTTCACGAAACATCGGTCGATTACCCGCCTTCGCCAAGGCTTCGGCGGGCAGGTCGGATGATTCCTGCCTTGAAAGCGCACCCGGCCAAGCCCGGAGGTGATAGATTATCGCGGTTTGGTGATAGATTGGTGATAGATTTCGAGAGGATGGGCCGATAAAGAATGCCGAATTTGACGAGATTATGGCACGATTATGACCCCTTTGGCCCATATCCGACCCGTTTGGATGAGTCATTTGAGCCCTTTGTGAGCCGTATCCATGAGTCAAATGAGTCATTTCTGAGTCATAAGTGTCCTGTTTCATGGAGGGCTTAACGGGTTTATGACGGGTTCGACGGCTCATATGTCCGATAAATGTCCCTATTCCATGTTCAGCGATGAACGCCGGGTTCTCGACACCGGCAGGCCGGCATGTCCCCATCCCAGACCGGCGGCGCCCAGCGTGTAATGGATTGTAACCTACACGTAGAGAGTTTGTTGCAAAAGAAAGACAATCGGGATGCATGACAAACAAGACACCCGATGTCCCCATTATGTCCCCATTCTGGCTTACCGTTTTCATGGTACTCATGTCCCCATTATGTCCTTTTTGCTCCGCAGCACATAGTGGACACCAGGGCCACGCGCTCCTACTTGGCGGAAAACCCGTTCTTTGAGGCTGGTCAAATCCCGGGTCGCCGTTTTCTTGGTGCAGGCAGTTAGCTCCTGATACTCGGGATTCGAAATCTTTCCTGCGGTCTTGACAAACGCCACGCCCTTCTTCTGCCGCTCGTTCAGCCCCAGTTCGCCCATGACGGCGTCGGTAATCCAATCTCGCCAGATGGTGGTGACAAAATGCGCGCCGTTCTGCTCGAAGGTGGGCTCGGGCAATCCGGCGGCGAGGCAATCGGCAATCATGTCCGTCGTGCCGGTGCCGGCTTTCTCGACGAACTTGACGCGATAGAGTGGTTCGGCCAGCAGCGGATTGCGGGGCATCGGCGCATGCGGGTGACGCAGTTTTTCCGGCGTCAGGCCGTGCGGCAGTTCGCCGGGATTCCAGACCTCGATCCGGTCGGCATAGACAATCACCTGCACAAAGCCGGTGTTGCGATAGTCGCGGTGGGCCACGGCGTTGACAATCGCTTCGGTAATGACCGACCGGGGTACTTCGAAGTCACCGGGTGCCTGGGTGCTGTGTGCCCTCGTGCCAACCGGCTGGTCCAGCTTGCCTAGCACGAATTCCACGGACTGGTCAATGACCTCGAAGATACGGCCTTCGTAGGGTTGCTGGGATGCGATGGGCTTGCGCTTTTCCGTGCCGAAGAAATGCAGGCAGTGGACCTGGATGTTGTTGAAGAACCGCCGAGGGTCTTTGCCGAAAAGCAGGATAGCAGCATTGGTCAGCTTGCCATCCCGCAGGAGCTTGAAATTCTGCAAAACCGCCTTGGGTGCGCGTGAGCCTTTTAGCGTGAGACGCCCCTTGGCTTCGGCGGTATCGACAAAATCCTCAATGGCGGCGCTGTCGATATCCTTGAGCGTGGCTCCGTCGCAAGAGCTGTCATCGAAGGGCAGTGTATGCAGCAAGCCTTTTCGTTCGAGGTAACCGACGAGAGCAGCGTAGACTTCCCGAATCAACGCAGGTGTGTCAGCAAACCGTCGGCGGGTCAATTGCGTGCCCGCTGTCCGTACCAGTTTTGCCATATCCGAATCGCGTGCCTTGTCGTTTTCACCCTTGATGAACACAAGCCGTTCCCTTCCGGTCTTCGTGGCATGATCGAATTCCAGTTCCGTCGGCGATTTGCCATCTGCGTTCTTCCAGCCGTATTCGTTGCCCAACAGGGCCAAGTAAATATCCCGTTTCTCGACCTCGGTCAGATAGATATTGTCGGGTTGCCGATCGCTGGCAGGAATGTCCTCAAAGAGGAAAACGTCGCTGATGAATCGCCGAAACAGGGGGTCGCCCAAGATAAAATCCTTCACCGCCCGCCGTTCCTCGGCGAGTTCCTTCTGCACCGAACTGACGAATACCCGAATCATTACTCATCATCTCCATATCGGCGGGTGGTCTTCAATCCTACAGCCTTCTCGGCACCGGGTTCGTCCTTTATTAATCGGTCATGTATGCCGTAGTACCAGTGCTCCTTGTGTGCTCCGGGCATAATGAACACATCCTCAATGTCGGTAATATCATCCAAGCCGTCTTCATAACCTGGCGCAACAACGCGAGCGTCCTGCGGCCAGCCTTTCAGTTTCTCGATGAGTTCGCTTACCTTCATAGCTCAAACCCCAGCGCGGCCAAGTTCTTCTTGATTTCCGTCTCAAGTGTTGCCGATTGGGCGAATCCGCCTTCGCTCTTCGAGCTACGGCGGACAGGCTGTTCGGATCGGTTGCTACAGGCTGAATCCGAGTGCATCCAAATTTCTCCGTATCTCTTTTTCCAGTTTGCGGGACTCCGCAAATTGTTCCCCCAGTGTCGCGGTAAGCTCCGCCATCTTCTCTTCAAAGGGTATGCCGCCTGCCTGCCGCGCCCGTCCGTTGGAGATTGCCTCCTTGATCCATCTTCTACCCGATGTGGTCTTGAGTTCCTTCTCTCGGGCAACGGCGTCTTCCCTGCTCTTGAACTCTTCGTAGTGCACAATGTAGCGTGGGCGATTCTTCTTGGTCCAGTCAGCGCCTTTGCCGGAGACGTGTTCTTCCCACCGGCGTGGAATGTTATCGGTATGCCCGATGTAGTAGCTGCCGCCTTCACATGCGATGACATAGACGAAGAAGACGCCCGGACGCGGCGCAGGCAGGTCGTCCTCGGCTTCCTCCGCGCCGACGTAACGCCCCGGTGTGAGTACGTAGCCGCTGGCCTTCATCACGTCTATTGGTGTGGACTTGCAGAAGCCGGGGACATCGTCGTATTGGCCGGCGTCTTTCTCCCCGCGCCACGAATGATAGGTTCGCGCAATGCGGTCGAGGTCGTCTTCCGATAGTTCGCGGTGGATGCGATCGACCAACGCGCCCATCTTGCGCGCGTCGATGAACAGTGTATTGCCGCGCCGGTCCCTGAACTTGCCGTTCTTCTTGTTGCGTGCAAGGAACCAGAGACAGACGGGAATCTGCGTCGTGTAGAAGAGCTGTCCGGGCAACGCGATCATGCAGTCGATCAGGTCGGCCTCGATCATGTTCTTGCGAATCTCGAACTCGGCGGTGGTGCTTGTGGACATAGAGCCGTTTGCCATGACGAAGGCCGCTATCCCGGTCGGTGAGAGATGGTGCGCGAAGTGCTGAATCCATGCGTAGTTCGCGTTACTCACGGGAGGTGCGCCGTACTTCCATCGGGCATCGTCACGGAGCCGGTCGCCGCCCCAGTCGCTCATGTTGAACGGGGGATTCGCGAGGATGTAGTCGGCTTTCAAGTCCTTGTGCAGGTCATTCCGAAAGCTGTCCGCATGATGGGGGCCGAGATTGGCGTCAATGCCACGGATTGCGAGGTTCATCTTTGCCAGCCGCCACGTCGTCGGGTTGGACTCCTGTCCATAGACCACGATATCGCCGACGTTGCCGCCGTGCTCCTCGACAAAGCGCTCGGACTGCACGAACATGCCGCCCGAACCGCAACACGGGTCGAAAACGCGGCCCTTGTAGGGTTCGATCATCCGCACGAGGATCTTCACGACGCATTGCGGCGTGTAGAACTCGCCGCCCCCTTTGCCCTCTGCGGCGGCAAAACGGGCAAGGAAATACTCATACACGCGCCCGAGAATGTCTTTGGAGCGTGATTTATCGTCGCCCAAGCCTATCTTACTGATAATGTCGATCAGCTCTCCGAGCCGGTGTTTGTCAAGGTCGGGGCGGGAGTAGTTCTTGGGAAGCACGCCCTTCAGCGAAGGATTCTCCCGTTCGATGGCGGTCATCGCGTCGTCGATTGTCTGGCCGATGGTTGCTTGCTTGGCATTATTCTGAATGTTTTTCCAGCGGGACTGAACGGGAACCCAGAAGATATTCGCAGCGGCGTACTCGTCCCGGTCTTCCGGGTCTGTGAACTCTTTCTTTTGTTTGGCGGCCAGTTCGTCATATCTGGCTTGGAATGAGTCGGAGATATATTTGAGAAAGATCAGGCCGAGCACGACGTGCTTGTACTCGCCTGCGTCCATGTGACCGCGCATCTTGTCTGCCGCCGCCCATAGCTGGGTCTCAAAGCCCAGATTGGCACCATTGCTGCTTGCCATAAGTTACCTCACAATCCCGATTCCGGGAAATGCTCGACGAGCAAGTCCTTGCCTCTGTCCTTCATCTCCCGGAGAATCTGCTCAACTCTCTGGAGCGCAAGCGGCGATGGGACGGAGCGTCCATTCTCCCAACGATTGATTGTCGGGAACGAGACGCCCAATCGCGCCGCGAACTTCTCCTGCGTCAGGCCGAGTCGTGCACGCAGTTCTCTTATCAATGCCGTCCGATCAGGTCCGCTCAATGCTCTTCCTCGCGCTTTCTCCAAGTATGCTTAAAAAAGAATGATCGAATGATATAACACGTGATGGGTGAATGCAACGGAAAAGAAAGGCCATATGGGCATATGGGCGGGGGACTTTGAGCGAAAGGTGGCGGGGCCTCCGCCTTCGTGCGAAAACTACGGCGCGACAAGCCTGACGTGCCATAGCAGCAGCATATTCCGTGCCCCTGTGGGACGCTATTGATGCAACAGTTCCAGATGTGGTTTCAGGATTGCTTTGGCACGGGCCAGTAGACGCTCCACGGCCTTGACGCTGCGCCCCATTACCGCCGCCATTTCCGCCCCGCTGAGCCCCTCGAAGTAGCGCAGTACGACGGCCGTTCGATAATCGGCGGGCAAGGCCTTCAACGCGGTCTGGATCAGGATCTCGCGTTCGGCCTGGCTTGCCTGCTGTGAGGGCGACGGCGACGCATCGGCGAGGTCCGGCAGGACCTCGATGAGGATCGGCCGTTTCTTGCGCCCGTGATCTATGCACAGGCGCGTCAGGATACGGAAGAAATAGGTGCGGAATTTGGCGGTGACCTTATAGCGGGGGGCGGCATCAAGGAGCTTCAGGAACGCATTCTGGGCGAGGTCCTCGGCCTCGGCGGCATCGCCGGCATACCGATAGGCCACGCGCCATGCCTCCGCCTGATGTCGCAACACAAGCTGCTCGAAAGCCTCCAGGTCGCCGTCGCGGACGCCAAGCATCAACTCCTCGCTACTGGGTGTCATGCACGACCTACCTCCGTCCTTTCCAGTTTATTCGCATCTGCCCAACGGCTACACAATCCACTTCCGCCGGACATTGCGCAGGCTGAACGCGAACAGCAAAATGCAGAACACAACCAGCATACCGAAATTCAGTGCCAACGGCAGGTGCGGCGCCCGGTGGATCGAGCCGTGCAAGAGATCGGCCCCGTAGGTCAGGGGCAGCGCGTAGGACAGTGGCCGCAGCCAGACGGGCAACTGCGCCACCGGGAAAAAAAGTCCGCACAAGAACAGCATCGGGAAGCGGAAAAAGTTCAAAAAGGTCTGTGCCTCGAACACCTCGCTGACCGATACGGCGATGAACAGCCCCAGGAAGGTCGAGCTGATCGCAATCAGCACGATGGCGGGAATGAGCGTCGCCCAGTTGATTTGCGAGATATCCATCAGAAAGGCGGCCATGATGACCGGCACAAAGGCATTGGCCACGCCGAACAGGATGGCTCCGGCGGTCTTGGCCAGCATGAGCAGTTCCAGCGGAATGGGCGCCAGCAGCAGCCGTTCGAACGACCGACCCTTTTTCTCGAACGTCACGGTGACGGACAGCAGGCTGGTTGTGCCGAACAGCACGGACACCGCCATCACGCCCGGTAGTAGAGACGGCACGCTATCCAGGCCCGACCCGGATCGGATAAAGAACATCCCCGCCCATGCGAAGGGGAAGATGATGCCCCAACTGATGTTTGGCGGCTTGAGGTAGTAGGCCCGGAAGTCTTTGGCCAGAATATTCCAGAATGCGATCCATGCTTTCATGCGCCACCTCCCATCTTGGCCTTTTCCCGTTCCTGTTTCATCACACCTGCCTCGATGCCGGTGACCTCTACGAAGACATCTTCGAGCGATGGTCGCAGCTTGCGCGCCTCGGTCACGTCCTCACCGCTATCTTCAATCAGGCGCACCAACGGGCCGATGCGTACCGGTTCCTGGGACTCGATACGCACAGCGGTGTCAGAGACCGCTTGGCACTGAAGGCCCGGAAAACCGGCGACGATAGACTCGCACAGTTTGACCGATCCCCCGGATACGGCAAATTGCACCACATGACGTCCGTCGGTCCGCCGCATCAGCTCCTGAACGGTGTCGGTACGGACGATGCGACCCTTGACGATAAAGGCGATGCGCCCGCAGAGCCGTTCGGCCTCCTCGATGTAATGCGTGGTCAGGAAGATGGTTGTTCCGTTTGCATTCAGGTCGGAGACGAGCTGTCGAATCTGCCGTGCGCTGGCGACGTCGATGCCGGTGGTGGGTTCATCCATGAACAGGATGGCCGGCGAGTGGATGATCCCCGCCGCGATGGTGAGTTTGCGTTTCATGCCCTTGGAGTAGCCGCCGAACTTGCGTCCTCCGGCTTCGGCAAGACCGAAACGCTTGAGCAGCTCTTGCGCCCGTAATTCACGATCACGCCGGGGCATGCCGTAAAGCGAGCCGCAGAAACTCAGGTTGTCGAACCCTGTCAGTTCGGGGTAAAGATTACTCTCATCCGGCACCACGCCCATCAGGTGTTGGGCGGCCTTGGGGTTCGTTGAGCAGTCAATCCCGCTGATGCGGATGGTGCCTGCATCCGGCCTGGCCAGCCCGATCAGGATATTGATGGTCGTGCTCTTGCCCGCACCGTTCGGACCCAGAAAGCCAAACAACTCGCCTTCCCGCACATCGAAATCGATGCCTGCTACGGCTTCGACATCGCCGAACCGTTTGGACAGGCCACGGATCTCGATTGCCGTCTTTTCATCAACTGACATTTTCTGCCTCCTTCGTAAATCGCAGCCAGATGCCGACTCCGGCATTCCGGGCGTCTGGATCCTGTCCGCCTTCTCCGATGACTTCGAACGCCTGCAATCCGGCTTCCACGGCAAGACGGCGAAAGGTGTCGGGGCTGCGTGCCTCGCGGAATTCACTCATTGCATCCGGGCCTTTACGTGCTTGCGATTGACGCTGACGTCGGATGAACTCCCTGCGCGCCCAGTCGGGATACCCGGCACCCAATCCGCCGCCGATCATGGCCCGGCCACCGGGGCGCAGAACGCGCCAGGCCTCCCGCAAGCCCTGAGCGCGATCCTGCCAGAAGTAGAACGAACCCCGGCTTACAATCACATCCACCGATTCGTCGGGCAGCGGTAACGCCTCGGCAAAGCCGACAACCGCTATCGCCCGAGAGCGGAAGCCGCGTTCTTTTGCAACGTCTAGCGCCCGGCGCAAGGCATCGGGCTTCGGGTCAATAAAAGACATCACGCTATCGGGAATTTTCTCCAGCAAGTCCAGTCCAAGACCGCCTGGACCCGAGCCCAGATCGATCCAAACATGGCCTCCCTCGTCGCCGCAGAACGCGACGATGTCATCGGCAACCGTAGCGTAGTAGTCAGGTAACTCGGGTTGGGAGTTCTCCTGTGACAGGCGGGCCACTGACTTCCCTCGACCAGTTTCGTCAAGGGTCATACCGTCACCAACCTGTCCGAATCGCGAACGACCTCATAATGGTCCTTCAGCGTCGAAAGAGGGCATACCTCCGACCCCTCCGAGTTCCGCAGCTTCAGACATGTGCCGCAGGCCAGAAACTCACCGCCGGCGTCGAGGACTTTCTGCGCTTCATTCTTTACGTCAAATATAGGATCTTCGATTTGGTCGATCTCAACACCCTTGCCGGACAGGAATATGCGCACCTGATCTCCCTGTTTCAGGCTGTAGGAGGCCAGACGCAATGCGTTGAATACCGTCTCTGGTTCGGTCTGAGTAATCACTATGCCAAGTTTCATGCTTCCGTTGTCCTTTCGTCTTGGGATATTCTGTCTCTGTTTCTATTAGCACGGATGTACGGCCGTTTCCCCGTGACATATGCGAATCTGTTCCTGCGAACACTCGCCCGGCTTGCCCTGTAGCCGTTCGGGATGCTCGCAGCCCGTTGTCTCATCGCAAGGGTGAGCATCCACGTCGCCGTGGCATTCCTTAACCTGTTCCGGCGTGCAGTCCTCGGGCTTGCTCTTCAGGCTTTCCGGCTTTTGGCATTCCTGTTTTGTTTCATTGCAGCAGCACATGGTTTCGCTCCCTTCATGTTTTCACTGGATACGCTGTTCGGATCCAACAGTTTTCCTATATGCGCTTGCCAATCGGCGAGCGCCTCTTCGTTCAAACGGTAATGGACGAAGTAGCCGCGCTTTTCGTCCACAACGAGTCCCGCATCCCGCATGATCCGCAAATGTTGCGAGACCGCGCCTTGCGTAATGTCAAGCCGTGCCGTCAACGCGTTAACGCACAGTGCTCGCCCCTTGAGAAGCTGGACGATCCGCACACGGGCGGGAACCGACAACACCTTCAATATGCGAGCCAACTGGATTGGGTCTTTCATGAATACATAATTAGCATACGCTTATATGCTAATGCAACAGAAAAGTTTTCAGGGTCGGCAGGAAAATGAATGGTGCAGGATAACAGTTTTCGAACCGAAGCCGTCCGCTATTTCCGGGCTTCGGTGTTAATAGTGAGCGAGAGAAGACTAAGCTGCCCGGTGAAGCTGGACGATCGAAGACGGAAAGATCATTTTGCTGGTTCACGGTGCACGCGAAGAGAACGACTGGGGCGGTGGGCGGGGCAAAGAGCGAAAGGTGGTGGTGCCCGTGATGTGCCATAGCAGCCGCCGAATGCAGGGCAAGCAAAAGCCGATGCCGTTCTTGACGGCAAGCGCCGCCACGCCGGGACCGCTTGCGGTTCCGGCGTTTTGCGGCGCGGCGGCTTTTGCTGCCCGGCGTGAGGAAACAAGGCTGCTCCGGCACAGAGGGGGCCTGCCGCCTGAAGCGTAGATTGGTTGGGGGGTAGTAGTAGTTGGGGTAGTTTAGTTTAAATATCAGGACTCGAAGAGTCCTACCGCGGAGCGCGAAGCGCGACCCCAGTGAAGCCAAGCCTGCGCAGGCTGAACGGCCCGGCGCGCCGCCTGTAATCAAAACAGGCGCGCCGGGGGATCTTACCGACGTTCCGCCGTAGGCGGATCAAGAGGGTGTTGGCCCCCTGGCGTACTCTGCGGCGACAGACCTGTCCCGGAGTGGCTGGGATGGCGACGCAGAGCAACACGCTCTTGAAGCCGGTTTTTCCGGGGGCCGATTTTGGAGTGACGTTTCTGCCGCGCCGGGAGTGTGGCGGTCGTCCTGGCCGGAATGCCGGGCAACCCTGACCCGAACCCGGCAACGCCGGGTGAAGGGCGAACACCAGCCGCGTTTTCCTGAGCGTACCCCTCCGGGGATGCGCCAGTGCATCCGAAGCGGCGAATGCGGGTCTGTGCAGATGACGACGGAGTGCTCGACGGCGACAGCAAACAGAATTGCAATGGCCGCGCACTGGCACAAGCGCAGGATATCGCGGATGGTGTGAGTGCGTAGCACCAGGGTTGAACGGCATGGAGGACAGGCGAACGCGAACGGACGGCGCAAAGAAGCGGCACTCGGAAATTGGCGGGGGCTCGTTCTCCTGTAGCGCCGAAAAGCAAACCGGCAGGCTGCCTGACTCCGGGCAGGGAGGTTGCCGATTTGCGGGCGCGTGGGGGCAAGGATGCACGTCGTAGCCGTGCAGTCTTGCGGGGTACATGGATCAAATGTCATCAACCTTCCGAAGCTTGGACTGTCCTTGTCAAAAGACATCCAAGTCTCGGAAG
Source organism: Kiritimatiellia bacterium (assembly GCA_046483125.1). Lineage (GTDB taxonomy): Bacteria > Verrucomicrobiota > Kiritimatiellia > UBA8416 > JAWODU01 > JAWODU01. Next base: position 1,028 of record JAWODU010000082.1, on the reverse strand, counting down.
GAATCCGACAGAATCTTCCAGGGATTGGAAGCTGTGCGAAGCATGATTTCCAAGCATTGGAAGATGGAGACAAGCCGGAACTTGCGCTGTCCCCGAAGGGGTCTGGGCGATGAAGGCTTGTCGAGGCCCGACAGTGACGGCCGTAGGCCGGAACGTCGGGCGGGATTTGGAGAAAAGGTTGGCACGTGGATTAACGGTTGGAATGAACAAAAGCGGTATGCACGGGGAATGCGGCGGCTGAAGATCGCGCGCGCTGAAAGAGGGGTCAGGGGAAACTTCCCCTGCCTTCTTTGGCAGGCGCTCCCCCGCGCGCGAGCCGCGCGCCGCAGACAAAGCAACGGGTCGGCCCCCCGCCTCGGGGGGCCAAAGACCCAAGGGGGGATCTATTGCGGCGGCATACCGGCTGGGGCAACCGGGACGCTCCCGGCGGCACGGTTGACACAGACGGTTTGCGGCCGATGCACAGCAAGCACGCAGTGAAAAGACGGATGCACCCGCAGTTTACGAGGAAGGCTTCCGGCTTTTGACTGCGGGCTTTCCTTTTGGGGGCCGATAGGCCGGGGTCTGAACAAGGGCGGTGGGCGGGCGTCTGGTCTGGAAAGCGGCGAAATGACGACACGGTTTCCGTGACGCCATTTGGCAGCCACTCGGGGGCAACATGCGGAGTGCACTTTCTGAGTCCGCGAAGACGGCACACTCGGCATGTTGTCGGGGTCCAAAGGGTGGCGGGTGGGTATAGTTGAAATCCTACGAGTCCGTGCAACAGCGCGGACACCGCCGGATTCCGTTGCTGGCTGTCGGGGATTCGGAACTGCGTTTGAGTGTGTCCTTTTGCCATTGGATTTGAGGATTGTCGTTTTGCGCCGTCGTGCTGCGCACGATGGCGGGATGTGTTGCTGCTGGGAAGATGTTGTGTTTGGGGCATTTGAAGACAGGAAGAAGTCGAGCTTCCCGGCTTGCGAAGCCGGATGCTCGACACCACGGAGGCCGTCAGGACGACCCGGCACACAAGCCTGCGGCAAGCGTTG
>JAWODU010000053.1:0-21257 GCA_046483125.1 Kiritimatiellia bacterium | reverse complement strand
CGCGGCCGCCGAGCGGAAGTAATCGCGCGGATAAACAGCAGGAAATGTCGATGAAACTCAGCGATTTAATGCAGAGCGGCAGGCAGGCGCTGGACCGCCGTCCCTCGCGGAATACGGACAGGGGAAAATCTTCCGACGGCCCAGGCGAACACTTCGAAGCTTCGCCCGGGAAAACGCCTTCTTCAGTGCCTCCTGAACAGACCGCCTCTCTGCACCCGGGACCGGAGGCCATGCCGGAACAGGCCCGTGATGCCGCAGTCAGGAAGTCTGAAGATTCCGGTGTTTACGATGAATCGCCAAAGGCCATATATGACGCAGCGCGCCAGATGGAGATTCCTATTCCGCAGAATAAGCATCACACGCTTCAGGAGGCAAGAGATCAACTCAGCCGGATATTCCACAGCCTCTCCGGGACCTCGCATCAGGAGTATGATCTCTGGCCGGAACTTCGGTCCATAACGGGCACCCTTTCCACGCTGAGCGCTCTTGATTCCAATTTCGCCCGCGAAGTACACCGCTATCCGGACGGTGAAGGGCGTCTTACCGCTCACAGCATCAACTCTGCCGTCATAGCCATGGACCTTGCCCGGGACGTCAAAAACAACGATAGCTCCCCGCAGGATATCGGCGCGGCCTCTCTTGTGCATGATATCGGATTTCTTCTGCTCGGCATGGATTTCGCGACATTGAATGAAGGCGATCCGGCTTTCAAGGAGCATGTAAACAAAGCGGCGGACCTGCTGGCGAACTCCGGAGTGCCCGACGCGGTGGTTCGGATGGTGAGCCAACACCACGAAAGCATTGACGGAGCCGGCTTTCCGGGCGGTATTTCCGGAAACGCGTTCGCTCTGAGCAGTCAAGTTGTCGCGATAGCCGAGCAATTCGAACGCCTGATGTGGCAGGCGCTCTCGAACCGACAGCCGGACGACAACTACGTCAGTAATGCTCTCGGGGTATTTCAGAAAGCCTTCGATCCCGGCCTGGTTAAAACCCTCATTTCCCTGCGCGGATTTTATCCCGACGGCATCATGGTAGAACTCACCAATCGGGCCATAGCCATGGTAATCAAACAGAATCCCGGTTTTCCCCTGACTCCGGTTGTACAGGTTGTCATCGACAGCGCCGGCAATCATCCGCAGACGCCGGGAGTCATAGATCTGCGCACAAGCCCTCTGTCAATAACACACGCCGTAACCCGGAAGGAAGCCGCAAGCTGATGAAACACGTCCTCCTTTCAGTTTTGATTCCGCTTCTTCTGCCGCTGTTTTCAGGCTGTGCCGTCACCCCTGAACGTGACATTGATACCGAAGCGGCAATGCTCCGGCGTCAGGGCGAAAAGATCATCAAGGAAGCCAAAGCCGGCGCGGGTGACAGTACGATCAGGCCCAAGGACAAGCTGACCGTGGAAATCTGGCTCAAGGACGGAAGAAACCAGTTTGACGGTTTCCCTTTTGAACGCGATGTTCCCCAATCCGGCGAAGTGTTCATTCCGCACTTCGGAGTATGTGAAGCGGCCGGTAAAAGCAACAGTCAACTGGAAGAAGAACTTACCCGCTTCTTTTCCCGCATCCTGAAGGAGCCGACTGTCGTGGTGGAACACGAACAGAAACTCCCACCCAACTGGCGGCAATCCGTGCTTTCGGTCAGGCACGTTACCGTCATGGGATGGGTTTCAAAACCGGGACTGTACCGGTACGAACCCGGCGTTACGGTGAGGGAGATAATAGCCCATGCGGGGGACCTGCGCCGGTTCGCCGATACAAAAAAAATATATCTCGTGCGGGGAGACGTAAGGGAACCGGACGTACACAGAATCAACATCGCCGACATTCTCAAAGGCAAAGACCTGAGAACCAATTATGTTCTTCAGCCCAACGACGCCCTTTACGTGCCGCCCATCGCGATGTGGAAGACTTACGACGCAATCAGCAAGGCCCTGCTTCCGATATCGGCCGTGCGGGACGCCGTATGGGTAGCAGGCAGTTCGGCTGTCCGGAACTAGGAAGGCGCAGACTATGGCCCGGCAGGAAATGGTGTTCAGCGACTATTTACGCATAGTTCTGAAGCGTAAATGGACCGTCCTCCTCTCGATTCTTCTCGTATTTCTCGCCGCCCTTTATCTGACAAAAAGAAAACCGGACACATACAAGAGTCATGCCCGTATCGAAATTCAGCGTCTCCAATCCTTTCCCGATCTGTTTGAGGAAATTCTCGTCAGTTCCGCCGATCCGATCGAGAACTACGTATACGAGATCACCGGTCACAATGTCCTCACGCGGGCCGCCGGGGATCTGACTGCGCAAGGGACCCCCACTGAACACAGGGACCTGACTGGCGCGGTAACCGCCGAAAGAATCGAACGCACAAACATGATAGACATCGAAGCCACTGCTTCGAAAAAGACCCTCTCCCGCGACAGATGTAAGGCGGTGGTGGAAGCCTTCATAACGATTCACGACAGCAAAGTTACCGCCAACGCCCGTGAACAATACGCCTATATCCAGGACTCCCTGGAAGAGACAACGGACAACCTGGCCGATCTCGACCGCGAGTTCCGCGAATACATTGAAGAAGGGCAGATTACATCCGCGGAATCCGAGGAAGTAAACATCCTTACCGAAAAACTTATCGACGCCAGAATAGCTCTGGGGCGGCTCCGTGAAAAGGGCAACTATACCGAAGAATACCCCGAGATAGTATCGCTCAGGAATACGATAAAATCCATTCAGTCTCAGCTTGACGACGCCGTGACCGGAAGCACCCGTTCCCGGTCGGCGCTGAGGGATTACCGGCAGAGGAGAAAAATACTCGAAGACCTGGCGGCTCTTCTAACGCAGAAACGTGAAGAAGCCCGCCTTGCCATGGTAAAAAAGAGCGAACGCGTCGGTGTTATAGAACCGCCTGCCGAAGGCGAGAAAATCGGTACGTCTGAATGGTACCTCGTAAGCGTCGGGCTTCTGCTCGGGCTCATGCTGGGCGTGGTTCTGGCTTTTGTCGCGGAGAATCTTGACACGTCCATACGCACTCTCGTGGACATTGAAGACACCTTTCACCTTCCCATACTGGGTGTGGTCCCGCATTTTTCCCCGCACGACCAGGATGTGCCAATCAGGCCCGAAGGTTTGTGGCACCGGATAAAATACTCGGAAACCGTGACCTCAATGGCCCTCGTCGGGCGAAGTATCCGGTCCGCAATGGAGCGGAAAACCGGAAAACAGAAAAAGCGCTCGCCTTTGACCACGCTGGTTGTGCCCTTCTCTCCGAGGTCCCCCGCTACGGAGGGTTACAGAGCCGTACGTACAAACCTGCACCTGGGCGCCGAAAACGCCCGAGTCGGCGCCATTTTAATGACGAGTCCCGGTCCGGCTGAGGGTAAAAGCACCACAAGCGCGAACCTCGCCTGCGCTTTCGCCCAGAGCGGCAAGCGCACGCTTCTGGTCGGGGCCAACATGCGCCGCCCCAGTCTTTACAGGACATTCGGACTCAAGCGCGAAGGGGGGCTTTCTGAAATACTTACCGAGGAAATATCCTGGCGCGAGGCCCTCCGGGATCACAGGGACCTGGCACTGGGCGAACGCCGGGAAGACAACCTGGCGACGATGCCCGGAGCTCAGAATCTCTTCTTTATTACCTCCGGAGGAAGAACCACCCAGCCCGCCGAGTGGCTGTCGCTTCCCTCTTTCGCGGCCAACGTCGCCGAATGGGAAAAGGAGTTCGACATTGTGCTCATAGACGGAACCCCTATCCTTCCCGTGCCGGACAGCATAATCATGGCATCCACCGTAAAGCGCGCCGTGCTGGTATACCAGGCCGGTTCCTCACAGCGGGACTCAATGATCAGGGCGATTTCGCTCCTCAATAAAACGGGCACTGCCGTCTGCGGCATGGTACTCAACGACCTGAGAGCTTCATGGAGCGTAAGCCCCGATTATTTCCATTACCGCGGCTACTACGGCAGACCGGAAAAATAGGCTTCACCCATGGCTGTTTCCGCCGTTGGAAAGAACACTCTTACTCAACTCCTGGTCGGGCTCACGGCCGTAGCCGCCGCATTCCTGCTTGCCATGCTCGGCACCGGGACCGATATCACCGTAATTGCCGCAGTAGTGGTATTCTTTCTCGCCACAGCCGTTTCATTCACCCGCGGCACCGAGGGGCTGTACCTGGTGATCTTCGCGATGCTCTTCAGCCCGGAAGTATTTTCGGGACTGGAAACCGGCAGGACAACCGGGGAGGGAGGAAGCGGGGTTGTATTGCGCCTTGAAGATATCATCATGTTTGCCGTTGTCCTCGGCTGGATATTGCGATCGGCCTATGGAGGACGACGTTTCGGCATTGTAAAGACACCGGTTAACGCACCCATATGGATCTATATGGGTATTTCCGTAACGGCCACACTGCTGGGGCTGTTTCGCGGTTCCGTTGACAGTTTTTCAGCCGGCCTTTTCCACAACCTGAAATATTTCGAATACTTTCTTCTCTTCTTCATGATACTGGCTCACGTACGCAGGAAAGAAGTTGTCGTGCATATGATTCTGGCAATGCTCATCGTCTTCTTTCTGGCAATGATCTACGGCTATACCCAGATAGGAACCGGCCAGAGAGTGAACGCGCCGTTTGACACCGAACCCAATACGTTCGGCGGATACATTGTTCTCATGATGTGTGTTGCGGGGGGAATAGCACTGGAGGATACACGAGCAAAAGTTCGGGTTCCGCTGACAGGTCTTTTGATTTTCGCTCTGCCCCCGCTACTGTTTACATTGTCCCGGGCTTCATACCTTGCGCTGATCGCGGGCTTCGTCGCTTTCGCCTTTGTCAGCCGTCACCGGGTCATTATCATTTCAACCGCAGTCACCCTGGTATGCATTACGCTTCTCGGTCTTCCCGTATTACCCGAACAGGTTCAGGAAAGAGTAGCCGGCACCTTTGAACCGGAAAGACAATATCATGTTGAAATCGCCGGCGTTGACTTCGACGCATCGTCCTCGGCACGATTGCTTTCGTATGAAGAGGCAGTGCAGGATTGGATATCGCGCCCCCTTTTCGGCTATGGAGTCACCGGCACCTACTTCATTGACGGCCAGTACCCCCGCCTGCTCGTTGAAACCGGAATAGCCGGCCTGGCCGCTTTTCTGTTTATGCTCTGGCGTCTTCTGACCGCCGTAAAGAAAACAGCTCTGATCACCCCGGACCGTTACCTGAAAGGAGCCGCCAACGGCTTCTTCTGCGGCATTATAGCAATGATGGCGCATGCAAGCTCGGCAAATACCTTTATGATCATACGCATAGCGGAACCGTTCTGGCTTCTTGCCGCCCTCATACTGCTCATACCGCAACTGGAGAAAGAAGCGCCCACGGAAACTCCGGCTTCTGAAACAAATGACGAATGATCGCATCGCAAAACCTGGCGCACGGGTACGCCGCCGTTTTTCGACACTGAGGCACTGTGGAAGGCAATGGTGCACCGGGCTCCAGACAATGTTCCTGCGAGCAGTTACCCTGCCGCGCAAACTCACACCACCCGCCCCCTTCAAGCCCGAAGAGCTGGAATCTGTTCTCTTCGTCCGTCTTGACCGCATAGGCGACATGGTTCTTACAACGCCGATGTTCCAGGCCGTGAAGAACGCGTTCCCCGACTGTACACTGCAGGTACTCTGCGCCGGATACGGCGCGGCAGTCATCGAGAATAACCCCTGTATAGATCGAATTCTGGCTCTCCCGGACGACCGCAAATCCCGACGCGAAATGCTCAGGACTCTCAGGGGGCAAAAACCAGACCTGGTGATCGATCCCTCCCTCGACGTGAACCCGGCGTCGGCCCTCCTCAGCAGGCGGCTCAGCCCCAAATACAGTATCGGGTTTGCCGTGGCGGGCAAAGAAACACTTCACAGTCTCCCCTGTCCCGCCGCCCGGGAAAACAAACACCTTACTGAACACCACGAAGACCTTCTGCAACGCCTTGGATGCTCCGCCAGAGGCACACTGCCGCGCATTTACCTCACCGACGATGAAAAGACCGCCGCCCAGGCGCTCATCGAGAAGCATGGGCTCAAACCCAAAGACACGATAGTCGCGCTCCATCCCGGCGGCCACTATGCCAGTCAGCGCTGGTTCCCGGACCGCTTCGCCGCTGTGGCCGATGCACTGATCGAATCTCCCGGCGTTCATATCCTGATCTTCCAGGGCCCCGGCGACTCAGATGACGTCGCAAAGATTCAGAAGGCCATGCGCGGATCGCCTGTGGTGATGCCGCCGATGGATTTCAGGTCATTCATGGCCTGCCTCAGCATGTGCGACCTTCTGCTTTGCAACAACTCCGGACCACTGCACATCGCCGCGGCGCTTGGTGTTCCCACCGTGTCCACAATGGGGCCGACGCTCGCCCGGAGGTGGTGGCCTGTCGGGCCGAACCACATCGTGCTCAGGAAAGAACTCAAATGCATGCCGTGCAAAACCGGTACATGCCAAAGTCTTGAATGCATGAATCGTGTCAAGCCGAAAGAAATGACGGACGGGGCACGCGAGTTCCTCAGTTCGATCGAAACCGCCACGCTGACTCACCGCACATGAAGACAGTCACTGCCGTAATTCTTACATTCAACAATGTCGACATGCTGGCATCGCTACTGCGCAGAATCGCCTCGCAAACCAGACCTCCCGACGGAACGATCGTAATAGATAATGCCAGCGCCGATAAGACCGGCGCCATAATAAGGAACGAATTCCCCGGCGTGCGGCACGTGCAACTACCCGAGAATACGGGAAGCGGCGGGTACCAAGAAGGCCTGAAAATAGCCTCCGAAACCGGTGATCTTGTCTGGACTCTGGATGACGACGTCATGCCCGAAAAGAACGCCTTGGAAAAACTCGTAAGAGGAATGGCTCGCCTGGAGAAATCAAGGCAAGTTGCGGCAGTACGAAGCGTCGGCAGCCGGCATCCTGAAGACGAGCCGACCGAACTCGAAATAGTTCCGTGGAGGGGAACGCTGATCAAATGCGGTGCGATCAAAGAAGTCGGGTTGCCGCGAAAGGACTTCTTTCTGTACGGCGACGATCTGGAGTATTCGCTGCGATTGCGACAACACGGTTACTCTTTTTTCTGGATTCCGTCGAGCAAGTGCGCTGAAGGACGCAGTAGCAAGAAACAAGACACGATAGTCGGCAAACGCGTCAGTCTCTACCGGGCGCCTTTCCGGCTCTATTACGCCTTCAGAAACGAAATCAGCATATACCTGACCTATCGCCTGTATCTGAGGTTCGTCCGAACATTCGCTTACGCAATCAAGGTGTCATTCTATATCCTGGTGACTGAAAGATTACGCGGCCTGCCGAAACTCCGAGCCTTGACTGCCGGACTCCGCGATGGGCTGAGAGGCAAACTGGGCAGAAATCTCAACTATCTTCCACACGCTGATGGGATCGAGAGTTGAGTTCGGCAAGCGCATGATAGGTGTCGGCGATCCCCGGGTAGCTCAGACGGCAACCGATTCCTTGCAGAGCGTGCCGTTTGTCGTGGAAATAGCGCCTGTCGAACACGTCCTTGAAATCACGGGCTTCTAAATCGAAGGACCATTTCATGTTCATGAACCTGATCAGTTTCAAAGACACGCCCCCGATGTCTCGAATGTCGAAAGTCATGCAATCGGCCGGATGCCTCGAGGCGAAAGCCATCACGTCCTTATTGTATCGTCTCCAGACCCTCGTGTACAGAACCGTCTTGTACCAGCTCAACGGCGGCACGCGCCGCAACCGTCCTTCCCGCCTTTTCAACGACGCGACCGACTGTGCGTAATGACGATAAATAAAAAGGCACTTCGCCTCCGGTATCAATGACTTCCAGAAATCCAGAAACAGACAGGTGCGAGGCTCCTTCCAGCCCCATTGCGGATTTTCCAGACGCGTCTTGACAACCTGTTCGGCCCGGTCACGATCCTCCGAAGCAATCCGTATCTTTCGCGAACCCCACACCATATGCGTCAACCCGTCTCGGGCCAGCATCCTGCGCTGCAGGTCCAGGATTTCGGAATCCTCAAAATGCCCTTTGGGATTCGATTCGTTTCCCGGCAACAGGCTCCTGCCCAGGAACAGGCCGCACTCGTTAAGCCAGTGCGCCACCACTGAAGTTCCCGACCTGTGCATTCCCGTTATTATGAGAACCCGATTCATCCGTCTTCTTTCGCGCAGTTCATCCTTCGCAGGCGCTCCCGCCCCGAACAACGTCAACACTCGGTCGGCGCAGGGGCACTCCAGCCGTCGATGATTCTCTTCTTTCCGGGATCCCGGAAGATGCCGGAAAGGGCCCTGATGTCCGGTTCAAATACTCTCTGGAGGTAATTTCTGACTTCCTCCGGCATATTTTCTTTCCGCATGACCTTTCCGCCGAGACTCGACTTTATCCGTTGCCGCAACGAATACGGAATAAACGTTTTTAACATGGTCTTCAATGCGCTGTTGCGAAAACACAAGCTGTGGATCGGACGAAACAGAGTCCGGCTCACCTCTCCGGAGGCGTTATAAACGACATTCACGTCCCCGGCTTCGTAATCCTCTCCCTTCAGACCCAGGAAATCGAGCGCCTCGACTAGAATCTCCCTCGTACGATCCCTGAATTCCTCGAACAGAAGAACCTTTACCTTGGGAAAGCTGTCCAGGTAGGCCTTTACCTGCCTGTAGTACATTCCCGAACGTATGAACGCGTGGTCCTGCGGATTGGCGTGCTGCTTTATCATCTCGAAAAGGTACCCCTGTGTCCTCTCCGTTTGAGAAGCAGATAGCCCGACCAGGCCCGCTCCACGGGGTTTCTCAAGATCGCTATGATCCCTAAATCCCGGTATTTATCCCCATACACTTCCTTGATGCTGTTTATAGTATCCCGGTAAGCGCATAAATAAAGCGCTGAAGCTTCCCCGACAAGCTGTTCCTCGGAAGCGGGTCTGAAAAGTTCGGCGTAGTCCTCGAGTGTCCAGGGAGAACGACTGCGTATCGGCGAAACTTCTTTCCCGAAATTGTTAAAGAACAACGGCTCTTTCAATTCAGGCATAAAGATTTCCGGATGCCTCCTGAGGTGGAAGTAAAGCGAAGACGTGCCGCTCCGCGGCGCGCCGATAATCATGAAATCCGGCAACCTCAGCTCGTTTCTGCCTTTCACTATCCTCACTCACCCGGCTCCTTGCCTGATTTCCTTGCAAAAAGCCTTATACCGGCCCCGAGGACCCGGCCCATCAGGCGGTGCAACACCAATGCGAGCCAATCGAGCTGTTTTTTCGGCAAATTCGCCTGCCCCAAATCTACTCCCACGCGGATCACTTCGAATCCCGCCTTTCTCACCATCGCAGCCAAGGTGTTTTCCGAAAAAAAGTAAAGATGGCGTTCTCTGTCGTTGATCGAGAATAGATGCGGCCGTCGTCCTTTAACCACGGGATAAATGTACCTGTATACAACATTGTCCACATTCGGCACCGCAATAACCAGAAGCCCGCGATGTTTTATCAGTGTGAATGCAGTTTGCAGGTTCGCCATTGGGTCGTTCATGTGCTCAAGCGAATGCCAGAAAGTGATGACGTCAAACCGATTGCCGGCCAGGTCGATTGCGGGCAACCCGCCCTCCAGAACATCAATATCATGTTCTTCCCGAATGTACCGACAAGCAAACGGAGAAATTTCCGTGCCCCGCACCTCGTATCCACTCTCACGCGCAGTCCGCAGAAAAGTGCCGATCCCACACCCCACATCGAGCAGTCTGCCGCTCGGCTGAAACGCCCTGACATGCCTAAGCCGCCGCTTCCACAAGCCCGTGCGCGCATGCATCTGCCGGTCTTTCCATTCCCGGTAATATTCCTCGCCGTACAGATCGTCTTCCGTATCCGGCTGAGGGTCGACGTAAACAAGCCCGCACTCAGAAAACTTCGCTACCGAGAAAGGCTTTTCCGCTTTCTCGATCATGTATCCCGCATCAGCTCCGCAGAGATTGCATGTTACGTGTGCCGGCATAATAATTCGTCATAGACCTGCTGGATCCTGCGCACATTGTCGGTCAGGCTGAACTCGGCTTCAACCCGCCTTTTCCCGCGTTCCCCCATCGCATGCTGCTTCGCAGCATCACTCAGAATACCGACAACCGCATCCGCCAACGCGCCGGTGTCGGCCGGCGGCACCAGTATTCCGGTCTTGCCGTCCGCCACTATCTCCGGATTCCCGCCGATATCCGTCGCCACCACGGGCCTGGCCGCCGCCATGGCTTCGAGAATCACGCGTGACAGGCCTTCTTTGTGTTCGGTCGCCAATACCACAACGTCCAATGCATTCATCACGGCCGGTATGTCTCGCCTGTAACCGACAAATACTACGGTCTTTTCCACACCGAGCTCGGCGGCCTTTGCGCGCAACGCTTCCTCGTAATCACTTTCTCCGCGTCCGACTACCAGGAAGCGAACAGCCTGCTCCAGGGCCCGGTTTATCGCCGGTACCGCTTCAATAAGCCTGCCATGCCCCTTAGCGGGTATAAGTTGCCCCACCGTACCCACCACAAGCTTGCCCTCAAGCCCGAACTCTTTCCGGATCTCCATCCGGGCCTCCCGAACCTGAAATGTGCCAACATCTATTCCATTGTAGATTAACCGCACCTTGGAACCCGGGAAACCGGCAAATCGCCCTGATGCGGCCTTCGACACTGCGATCACGCGATCGGATAGACCGAAAAGAAATCTTTCAAGCAGTCGATGTTGGGAGTCCGACACCCTGGCATGCCAGACATGCGGAACACGACATATCCTCGCCGCAAGCCCGAAATAGAACGCCTGCCTGGGATGGTCGGTGTGGACCAGGTCGATTCCGCGGGACCGGATGAAACGGCGCGCATTGAGCACTGAAGAGACCGACATATTGCGCAAAGGCGGCGCCGCGATTACCGCCGTCGAAATATCCATTGCCCGGGCTTTCTCTGCAAGCTCACCGTCGCCCGTGCATGCAAGAAACGGCTTGAACCGGGTCCTGTCCAGACGTTCAAGCAGAAGCAGAAGGCTTTTCTGTCCCCCGCCGGACATTTCGCCGGAAATAGATGAAAACAATACGTTATACGTTCTGCGCGCCATCGTCTCGCTCCCTGTTAACACAGGATCTATAATCAACCCACACTCCACGATACAGCAAAAGTATGCTTCCAATACTTATGGTGTTGTCTGTAGAATGCGGGACAACCATAAATAAAATTGTGGAGCGAGTCCATCATGCAAGAAGCAGAATCCGGCCAGCCGGCAAGCGGTAAAACACAATCAGGTCTATATTCCGGTTATCACGAGGATATTTTTGCCGCCTCGAATGTATTCTCGAAGCAGGAATACGAAAATTCATGCCATTTCTTCGAGCGCAATTTTGAGAAATACCTGCCCGGCGATAGGAAAGCGCGAATCCTGGACATAGGCTGTGGCGCCGGACATTTCCTCAACTATCTGCAGAAGCGAGGATATGAGAATATCATCGGCATCGATATTTCGCCGCAGCAGATCGAATTTTGCGAAAAGAAACTCACCTGCCCGCTCCAAGTGGCGGACGGCTTCGACTTCCTGGCATCGGGTAATCATCAATACGAAGCCATAGCCGCGAACGATCTGCTGGAACACATACAAAAGGACCGGGTCATCGAACTGGCGCGTCTTGTCCGTGAAAGTCTGACTCCGGACGGCGTGTTTCTCGCGAAAACGCCCAACCTCGGAAACATATTTGCTTTGTATTCAAGGTACAGAGACTTTACGCACGAAGTCGGATTCACCGACAAATCACTGCGACAGGTTCTCAGCGCCGCCGGTTTCAGGCAAATAACAGTTAAGGGCGCTGTTTCCGCAACGGCAAAGCCGCGAGGTCGATGTATTCGGTACTGCCTATACTTCCTTCAAAGGAAAATGTACTGGCATAATGGCTTTGCGGCTCCGGAAGTCCTCGACCCCCTGTTGATTGCCGCCTCGAAGAAATAAGAGCTAATCGCCGGTTTCTGCTTCAAGAAGCCATCGGTACGGTTTCGCTGTCTTTACGACCATCTCAGCGGCCGTCAGTCTGTCAACATAGGCCTCGCGCCCTCTGCTTCCCATTCCCGCGGCAGCATCCGAATCCGTCAGCATAGCGGCAATGCCTTCAGCCAAAGATGCCTTGTCCCGGGGAGGCACAAGCAATCCGGTAAACCCGTCTTCGACAACTTCCGGTATCCCCCCCAGTCTGGTTGCCACCACCGGCTTTCCCGCCGCCATCGCCTCTATCAGCGCGATACCCAGACCCTCCCGGTCGCACGACGGCAGTACGAACACGTCGGCGGCTTCAAGCAGATCCCGCACGTCTGAGCGGACACCGGTGAATGTGACCCTGTCTTTTATACCCGAGTTGCTCGCGTGCCGTTCCAGTTCGCTTCGCAGGGGACCGTCGCCGACTATCACAAAATGCGCCTCCGGAATCCGCGTGGTTACTTCGACAGCGGCATCCAGCAGGTACCTGTGCCCTTTATGACCGACAAGAGAAGCCACTGTAATCACAATACGCCTGTCCTCGCCAATTCCCAGCATGCGCTTGACGTCGCCGGGCGGAAGCCCTGCACTTTGCTGTTCCACACCGTTGTATACGACTTCTACCTTGCTCCCGTCTACCCCCTCCCTGCCGACCACGAAATCCGACACAGCGTTCGAACAGCATATGATTCGGTCTGTAACATGACTGAGCAGTCTTTCGACCCAAAGATGCCGTCTCCCGTAGCCCCAATAAGTACTGTGTACGTGCGCTATCACAACCGGCACCCGCGCCAGGAAAGCCGCAACGCGTCCCACGGTCCCGGCGTAGTATCCATGGGTATGTACAATCGCCGGAGCGGCTTCCCGCAACCGCTTCACCAGCTTCAACACCGCCACGGGGTTATGATAATTCGTAATCCCAAGGATCTCTACGGATATACCCTCTGCTTCAAGTTGATCGGCAATCGCGCCGCCTCGCGCCACACACCACACGCGGCAGTCAAACCGTCTGACATCAAGACCGCGGGCCAAAGTCGAAACGACACGCTCCAGGCCGCCGATTTTCAGGTCCTCAACAAGATGAATAATCCGAATTCGTTTTGAATCACTGTCGTTCATTTAACGTCTTGATCAGTCTTCTCATTCGGTGCGCGTAAGTGTGTTTCGCGAGAACTTCCGCCCGGCCCGCCTCGGCAATACGCTTCCGTTCCTCCGGCCGGTGCGCGTAGTAGTCTACCGCTTCTTTCAGTTCGTTTCCGTTGGTGAACCTGACAAGATGTGTGCCGTCCTCGAACAGCCGAAATACGTCCTTCTGATCATCCGCCAGGACAAACGCGCCGCACGCCAGCGCTTCGTAGACCTTAGGGCTGGCCTGGTAACATGGTGTCTTTCCGTCCTGATAATGCGCCACCACAACGGTCTTTGCCGCGCTGTATATTTTCTTCCATGTTTCCGGGCTGGTTTGCCCCGGCACGACGTGCGGCCGCAGTGGATGATCTGCCGGGACCTTCTGCCAGCCCGGCCCCCATATCCCGAAAGAACTGCCGGCAAGCTCCTTGAACACATCCAGCCGGTGCGAATAGAACGATCCGACAAATACAGCGTCCCTTCCGTATGCCTCCCTGTCATCAGCACTTAGCTCGACAGGCCTGTGTAGTTCCGTGTCGCACGCGAACGGCAGCCACGATGCATCCACACCGTGATTCTCAAGTATTTCTATCGCCTCCGTTCCCCCGCAGAAGACACGGTCGTAGTGAGGCGCGGCGCGCAAAACCGGATCAAAATCGCGCGGCGCGTCAATGGTCCAAAGCGCCATCGTAACCCCGCGCCGCTTCAGTGCCTGAACAGTCTCCGGAAGCATGCGGTACCCTCCGGCAACGATACAGGCATCAACCGATGCGCCGGACACACGGCGTATAAGACCGCGGTTAATCCGCCTGAGTTCCGCGCTTTCCAGCAGACGCACTTTCCGCCGCAACCGGCCCGGAAGCAAATACCGCCTGTCGTCAAAAAAATTCACCCGGTGCCCCAATTCGCCAAGGGCGTGTTCAACGTATTCGGCAACGGTCGGAAAGTCTGGATTGCGGCACGTACAAAGTAATATTCTCATTGCTTTCTGCCCAACAGCTTTAGTAATCGCAGGAAGACTGTCCTGTCATATTCATCGAAATAGCGTAACGCCGCAACAATAGCACCGAAAACGACGGCAAATGTGATTCCGCTCAAAGCCAGTGTCTTGAAAGCCTGCCATCTCCCGATTTCCGCAACCGTCCAATCATCAGGCAGCAGTATTCCCAATCCCCAGCAGGCAAGCCCCGCCGTCACGCACGCCAATATAAGCACCGGATATACCTTCGAGCCGATCTGTTTGATAAATGACCGGCCCATAAACGAATGAAATGCGAATAGAAAATACACTGACCCGATAACGGCGGCACATGTGGTCCCAATCAGAGCCCCGACAAAACCAAACTTTATAATCAGGACAGTGCTTAACACAATGTTGACAACCGCTATGATCAGCGCGGAACGCATCTCGAATTGCGGTATCCCCATCCCGCGCGCAACCAGCCTGGCCATGCTTACCAACAGCCCTGCCGTATACGCAACAGGCAGCACTTGAAGCGCAAGAACAGCCGATGGCGACGCGTATGTGCCCAGCCACAACTGCAATATCGCAGGAGCCTCTATTACCATGAAAACCGTCAGCGGCAGTGCAATTGCGGCAAGGTACTTACTGCCGCGGCAATACAACTCATGGAGCCTGCGCTTATCTGCGATAGCCTCCAGGTGTGAAGCCGCGGGAACAATAGCCGGCAGAAGCTGTCCCGGAACTGATCGTCCGATATTGGCGATCTTTGCCCCAAGGGTATAACCGGCAACCGGGATCATACCGACAAAATGCCCCAGCAGTAACTTGTCGACATGGCTGCTGACTATCTCCGACACTTGCGCGATTTGAATCCTGATCCCGAATCCGAAACAGAATCTTACGGTCTCTTTCGAAAAAGAAAACAACCTGAACCGTAACCACGGTGCAAGACGGTAACAGCATATCATCTGGCTCAGCCCGGCCAGAGCCGCCATGATAACCCCGTTCATCGCCAACCCCCTGAGCCCGAATCCCAATGAAAGAAAAACGACGGCTCCTGCTCCATACAGGACAGAGATAATTGCCTTCATGGAGTTGGCCACGTCAAGCCGCTGGAGACCGAGAAGTACCGACCGGAAGACTGCAAAGCTGGCACGGATCATCGCCACGAGCAGAATCGCGCACAGCACGAACAGGATGTCATCGTGCAGTTCCGGAGGGAATTTGAACAATGCCAGTATTGGATTTCGGAGTAAGTACACAATGCCAGAGACCGTGCACCAGAATATGAAGTAGTAACTGAACCCTAAGCTTACCAGTTCATTTATCCTGGAGTGTTCTTCACGCGCCGAGAACTCCGCCACGTACTTGACAAAGGCCCTGCCCGTACCCACAACGTCAAGCAGACTGCAGAAACTTATCAACACTCCTACCAGAGCAAATATTCCATACTGTTCAAGTCCTAGCTTGGCTATGATGTACGGCGTCAGCAAAAGGCTGACTATAAGGCCCACCCCGAACTCCAGGCTGCTGAAAATCGTATTTCTGATAACTGTTTGAGATGTCTCTTGATCTGCCATATGAGCCCTTTCAACCCAAGGCGGGCGGGCCGGGAAAACCATATGAAAACTTTCTGATGATCAATGTTTTCTTCTCAGCCACCATTTCGGGCGTCTCGTCACCCAGACAGTTCGTTGAACAATGCTTCCAACTCGTCAACCTGTCGGTTCCAGGAATACTGTTCAACGGCGGCCCTGCGCACTTTGTGTCCTAAATCCCTCAGCTTCTCTCGGGAAGACAGCGTCTCGACAATTTTTTCACCGATTTCCAAGGCAGACGTGCCGGAAAACAGACACTCCCTTCCGAACTGCTCGAGTAGTTCAATCGACCCGCCCTGCGGAGTTGCCAGAACCGGCAGACCCGACGCCATAGCTTCAAGCGTAACTAAGCCAAAACCCTCCAGGTCCCGGGTAGGCAGTACAAACAGGTCCGCGCTCTGATAATAAAGGGGCAAATCCTCATCGGGAATCCTACCCGCCAGGCGCACGTGTTCGATCAATCCGCTTCGATCTATTTGTTCTTCCAGTTCGGCGCGCATAGCTCCCTGACCCCCGATGATCAGAAGGGCACCATGAATCCGGCGTCGAACGTCCCGCATTGCTTCGATCAGCGTATCTAACCCCATTCGACGCGTTAAATTGCGGACCGTAAAAATAATTTGCCGATCTTCAGGCAGATCCAATTGCTTGCGCACAGCTTTCTTGTCAGTCGGAGGACGGAAGCTTTCCGCATCGACGCCGCCAGGAATAATCCTTGTCCGCTGCGAGCACGACGGACATATCTCACAGGCCATTCTGGCCGCATAATTGCTCAGAACACGTACCATGTCCACACGGGACAGAACATAGGCGTCCGCACAGCGGCGAAGTATCGTTCCGATTTTCAGCTTCAGCCTACAGAAAATATTCGGTTCACCCGACATCGAGACCCGATACTCCTCATGCCACGGCCCGTGAAAAGTCCTTATCTTCGGTACACCGCGCAGAGGTCTTGAACGAACCCCGACCAGACCGGGGAAGGGCTGATGAATCGAAACAATGTCGAAGGCCGTATCCCGGCTCGCCGCACGAATCGACCTTGAAACAGAGTGTAATGTATTCCACACAAACCTCGAGACCCGATAACGACTGATACGAATACCTTCTTCTCGTTCCTCTTCCAACTGGGACCCGTTGATAAGGCGTGTGATCACATGAACATGATGGCCGGACTTTACAAGTCCCTTGCATGTTTGCGTCACAACCCGACCGCTACCTCCCGTAACGTCGGGAAACACATTTTCAGTGAGAACTAGCACGTTCATGACAATGTGAAAAACGAAACAGCAATACGCATTTACACAACCCGTACCGATTGCTTACGGGCGGTTTCCTTCAAGGATTCATCGACTGTCACAAGTACGGCATTGTTTCTTCTGGCCAGAACAAGATACAGCATATCATAGACCGTCCTGTCTGTAAGACACGCCAGGGAAAAAGCCTCCATGTGCAGTTCCTCCCCGCTCACGTACCGGTCCGGTAATGCGACAGCTTTCTCTACCGCCTGCTCACACGCGGCAAGCGCCATGTCGCTTAGATGATAGTACTTCCAGAATGTGTTCGCCACCTCGCATACAAACAATCCCGGAGCAATCAGCTCATCCGCCTCACATGCAGCTTTTCGGGCCTCAGTAGAATCAGACCGCTTGAGGACAATGCTGACCGCCGCGCTGGCATCGAGAACTGCGATCATCGTTCCCTGTCCTCCCTGATCAATTTTACCGGGTCGGGCAAACGGTCCCCGTCAGGCGCAGGGGGATCTGCAGCAACCTTGTCAAGCAACTCAGCCCGTTTCTCTTTCCGCTTACTCTCCATGCCCAATCCCCTCTCTATGGTCACAACCGCCTGCTGGGCAAAGCTCCGGTGCTCCCTCTTCGCGTCCTCGCGTAGCCTGGCATAAATATGGTCCGGCAGTTCTCTTACCTGAAGTGAGCGCATGGTACTTCTCCTCATTTTGCAACTATTATGCATGCTACTGCATCTTTCATCATATTGCAAGCACAGTCCTTTAATTCCGAATTTCCTGTCAATAACTGCCTTATTATTTCATTTTACACTATTTATGAACGATTACACCACTCTGGAACTCCTCTGGGTAGCCCTTTCCGTGTTTCTCATCGGGATGGCAAAGGGCGGCCTGCCCGTCGGCACAGTGGCTCTGCCCGTTCTTGTCCTTGTATGGCCCGGTTCGACAGAACCGGCCAAGGAAGCCGTCGCATTCATGCTCCCCGTTCTTTGCGCGGCGGATATAGCGGCGGTAACCGTTTACCGCAAACACATACTGTGGGACAGGCTCATGCGTCTTTTCCCCGGCGCCGTGCTCGGCGTCGCGGCCGCAAGCGTCGTGTTCGTGTCCAGGGACTCGGCAATGCTTCATGTCCCCGATCGCTGGCTCAAGCTCTGTATAGGCGTGATGGGGCTTTCTTTCATAGTCTGGCAGGCCGTCAGAAACTTTACATTGAAACAGCCGGGCTCGCCCGTTCGTCCGGGATACGGCGGCAGTACCGCCTTTGGTTTCGCGGCGGGGGTGACTTCCACGCTCGCGCATCTGGCCGGCCCCGTGCTTCAGATGTACCTCCTGCCGCAGAAACTGCCCAAAATGAATTTTCCCGCGACTCTTGCCGGTTTCTTCTTTGCACTTAATCTGATTAAACTGGTTCCGTTCGCGCTTCTCGGTAGGATACGCGCCGATAATCTGCTCATGGGCGCGCGTATGATACCGGCAATGCTGATGGGCGTGGGCGCGGGCTACCTGCTGGTACGCGCGCTCAAGCGGAAGCACTACATGGGCTTCATCTACTTCGTGCTCGCGGTAACTTCCCTCATGCTCATAGGCAAGGCTTCAGGCCTGATCTGAAATACGCTCAACGCGAGCCTGTCTTCGGCAGTATCATGAAACCGGCCGCGGCGGCGGCGAATACCTTGAGCAGATCACCGGGAATAAAAGGCAGTGTGCCCGCGGCAAAGACATCAGTCATCGAAGGCGCCGCGCCGGAGGCAACCGCAAGCCAGCCTGCCAGATGCAGAAGCCCGAAAGCGTGGATCACCGCGAAATTCCCAAGGAGCATAAGCCCAATGAGTGCGGGAAAACTGCGTGCGCCGGGGTATTTGTCCGTAAAATAGCCCACGAGAAATGCCGCCAGCACAAAACCGATGATATAACCGCCTGTCGGGCCGGCAACGGCCGCGACACCGCCTGTCCAGCCCGAAAACCACGGCACACCCGCCAGTCCCAGCCCCACGTAAAGGATCTGGCTCACTCCGCCCCACCGCGCGCCCAGCGCAACACCCGCAAGCAGGGCCGCGAACGTCTGCCCCGTAACAGGTACCGGAGTGAACGGCAGGTATACCCTGGTCTGGGCCAGGAGCCCCGTAAGGCACGCCGCGCCCATAGCCAGGGAAAGCTTGTGGACAAGCACAGCGTTAATACGCCATTCAAAAAATCTTTTCCGTATTCTGACCCATTCACCTACAACACTTGCCGTCGTCATAGCCGCTTCTCCCCTTCTTATCTCATCCTGTTGATCCGTCCGCCGCGGCGGATTGATCCTGTCAAAAAATCTGCATTCCCGGGGTATTTAATACGCAATTATAAACGAATCGTATTCTTCCGTCGCTTCCGAATATTCTTCTTCAACGTTCCGCACCATGGCAAATGCCGGCCCCTTCCGGCACCATTTCAGCAGTTGGCGCAGGCTTTCTTCATCTCCTTCCGCCACGACCTCTACTGTGCCGTCACCGCGGTTCTTCACGTAACCCGTTACTCCCAGACGATGGGCCTCCTTCTGCGTGTACATTCTGTAACACACCCCCTGTACCCGCCCCGAAACAACAAAATGCCCCCGCTTCGTCATCGCACCGCACTCCGCTCCCTCTTCACGGTCTTCCCGGCTTTCCTGTGAATCTCTCTCCCCTCCCCATTTCAGCTTTCTGCTTCCCTCTCCTCACCAACGCCAAGTACCATCCGTGCAATCCGTGGTTCTCTCCCCTCCGTCATCTGTCCTCCGTCCTCCGTGACCCCCGCACCATCGGCACGAAGCGCACTGCCAGATCGTCTTCCTTCTCGATTTTTCCCTTCTTCTTCCTGAGAATCACAAGTCTCTGAAGGCCCTCGCCGACCGGCACGATCATTCTGCCTCCCTCGTCGAGCTGATCCACGAGGGCCTGCGGCACTTTCTCAGGCGCGCATGTTACAATTATCGCGTCAAAAGGGCTGTGTTCCGGCCAGCCCTTGTATCCGTCCCCTGTCAGAACGTGCGCATTCTCATATCCCTCGGATTCCAGCACTTTCCGCGCGTGTTCGGCGAGTTCCGGAACGATCTCTATGCTGTACACCTCCGCTCCCATCTCCGCCAGGATTGCCGCCTGATACCCGGAACCGGTGCCGATTTCCAGGATCTTCTCGCCTTCTTCGGGGGCTATTTTTTCGGTCATGTAGGCTACGATAAAGGGCTGGGATATGGTCTGACCGTGGCCGATTGAGCATGGATGATTCCCGTAGGCGTCCGGGTAACGCCGGTATTCTTCCGGTATGTAGACATGCCGCCGCACCTGCGACATCGCTTCAAGCACGCGCTTGTTCTTTACACCGTATGCTTTGATCTGGCGGATCATGCGGACGCTTGCCGACGCCCATTTGTCACCGGATTTTTCCTTCTCGGACTGCAACGGCTCTTTCCCCCCGCAAAGTATCAGTATCAGCGCCGATACAACAGCTGTGGCGGACAATCGTTTCACGGTGATAAGTGTAATTGCTTTATACACCCCTCGCAAGCGGGAAACAGCGCTATCTTATTGCTGTTCCCGCAGTACCCTCACGGCAAGCTGGCGCCGTTCGTCATTGGCCAGGTACATTGTCTGGGTGGGGAAGGCGAATTCAATACCTTCCTCGTTGAACCGCCTGAGGATCTGGTGGTTCACCCACTCGCTGAATTCCTGGTATTCCCAGTAGTCGGGCGGATGGAACCAGTAGATCATCATGATATTCAGCGAGCACGAGTTAAAGTCGCTGAAATACACCCGCGGCGGAAATTCGGGATCCATTCCCTTGTGATTCCTGAGAATGTCCTTGATAATTTCCACCGCTTTTTCGACTTTTTCCGGAGGCGTGTCGTAGGTAATCGTGATATTCGCCCAGCGCTTGATGTATGGACGTTTGCCTATGTTCTGAACGGTCCGGTTGACCATCTCGGAGTTCGGAATCGTTACAAGGTGGCCGTCCAGTGTGCGCACTTTCGTGGAACGGAATCCCACCTTTTCCACCGGCCCGTCATGGCCGTCAAACAGGATCCGGTCGCCTATTTCAAAAGGCTTGTCCCCCAGGATAACCACCGACCCGAAAAAGTTCTTGATAGTGTCCTGCCCGGCCAGCGCCACGGCAAGTCCGCCCACGCCCAGGCCGGCGAGCACCGAAGTAACAGGCTTGTCGCTGAAAGATTGTATAACCTGCAGTCCGAACACCACGACTACGGTAATTCGCAGGCTTTTCCCCACAAGCGGGGTAAGCATGTCGTCCACTCTGCTGTCGGTACGCGACGACATTTCAGCCAGGTGATAGTCCACAACGTCTATCAG
>JAWODU010000048.1:0-7965 GCA_046483125.1 Kiritimatiellia bacterium | reverse complement strand
ATCTTAATCCCAATCTTAATCATAATCTTAATCTCTCCCTTAGTAGTCCGTTGTCCGTAGTCCGTCGCCTGTCCTCTGTCGTCCGTCATCCGTCCTCCGCCATCCGTCATCTGTCCCCGCGAATTTCTTATACAGCGCTTCGAGTTTGCCGAGATAATAGGGAATATTTTCATCCCGCTCGCCGGGATTCCATTCCGAAACGAGCTTCGAGTTCTGATGAACCGACACGCTTTTCTTTGATCCCGTAACGTAGTAGGAAACCTGATCTCCCGCGCGGTATTCCCGGTTCGAGGCAAGCGCAAGCTCGTACGCTGCGCGCCGCGGGGTTTTGCCTTTGGCCCGTCTGGCCGAATACGCGCCGGGAGAATCCTGCAGTGTTTCGGTCTTGGCAAGTTCCTCGATCGGCCATTCGCCCCTGACGATGGATTTCTCCCAGCGCGCCTTGAGCTGAGGCAATTCGTTCTCCCTGCCCTCAAGCTTCAGCCGGATTATCTCCCTGAGAAAAGATCTCTGAAAAGGTTCCAGGCCGCGCGACTTGAGCGCGCCGCCCTTTATGACCATCTCTCCGTCGTGGTCGAGCAACGCATAGTTCTTCATCTTGTAGCTGTACATGGACCTGTACTCGCCGTCGAATTCCAGTTCTATTCCTTCGGGCAGAATCCTGATAAAATCCTGCCTGAATTGTTCCAGCGCTTTTTGTCGGGCATCGGGTTTCTGCCCGGGTTTTTCACGACGGCATTCGGGAGGCGGAACAAAGTAAATTCCGTCCGTATCGATTTCCACCGGCTCGGCTCCCAGTTCTTTCATCCGGCTAATCATTTTTTTCAGGAGTTCTCTCCCCTCGCCTGCCACTTTCTCCGCCGTCTCAAAATCACTGAACCTTCCCCGGGGGAAACCGAGATAACCGTAGAATGAATTAATCAATATCTTGAACGCGGCCTGAAAAGAATCGTAATAGTCCCGCCGTGCCCGATCCGGATCGTTTGTTGCCTTCTGCCTGGCTTCCATCCTCAGGTCTCTCAAAACAGCCAGCATCTGCAGAAACACACCGAGTTCATCGGAACGGGGCGCCATTTTCCGGGTCAGCATAAGCGAAGGGTAGAGAGACCGTACGTCGCAATGATGAACGTCATGCACCACCCCCTCGCGGAACAGGTCCGTATAACCGCCGGCGAATTCGCGCGGCTCGTCCGGCAGGGGCAGGGAATACTGCCTTCGCAGGTATTCCCGCACCATCAGGGTGTCTATCTTAGTGGCGTTCCCCCTTACGCAGACGTTCTGATACGAGCATGGAAGTATCCCTGCCTGAGCGAAAGCGCTGGCGGAGAGAAGACGCGCGAGTCTTTCGGTCTCCATTACGTCATGCCGCACGTATTTCATCACTTTTTCCGGATCTTTATTGAATGTTTCCGTAATGCGACTGCCGTCAATGTATTCCCGGTCTGCGGGTGCGATACCGAAATGGCGGGCAACTTCCTTGAGGCCGAAGCCGTCCAGAGAACGGGTGGCGACATCGTACGCGTGCACCAGGAACAGCGTATCGACAATATGCCGCCCGAAAATATCGAAACGCTGATAGCTGATTGTCCTCTCGGCTATATTCAGCCTGCTCGGCCTCGCGCGCGGCGGGCTTCCGTCCCTGCCGAGTGCCGGCTTTACGCCGTGCCGCCGGGCGCGTTCGGCTATATACGGCAGATCGAAGTTGAAAATATTGTGACCTTCAATCACATCGGGATCTTTCTCGCGCACAAGTTCCGCCAGCTTTTCGAGAAGTTCTTTCTCGCTCATTTCCGTGCCCGAAAGGACCTGGACTTCGCCATTCCCGTCACCGACGGCTATGGCGACAATCCTGTCGCCTTCTCTCTCCGCATTGCAGAATTCGAAGCCTTCGGCGGTAACGCATTCGATGTCGATCTGCATCCTCTTCAGGCTTTCAAAATCCATTCCCCCGAAGAGAGTCCTGCCCGAAAGCATCAGGTGCTGGGCAACGGGATCGTTAATGAATAAATACGGCGCGTACGGAGAACCGGCCGTGAATCCCGTATTGCGGGCAAGCCAGGATCTTGCCCGGAGGCAGTCTTTCCACCTGCCGAACAATGCCAGGATATTGATGGGGCCTCTGCCCTTCAGTTTTACAGCTTCGTATTCGACGGGGCAATCGGCCATTGCGTCAAGTCCGGCCGCTATGAAGCACTTGAAAGGCTCGGTCTCCCGCCGGGTATCGCCGCCGCGCCTGAAAAACAAAACAGCCTCGTCGGGTTTGCCCCTGCGCTCGCGTTTTTCCAGTGCGACCAGACCCTGGTCGGTACTGGAACCGGTCAGAAGCGGATCGTTGCGATTGAATTTCATGTAGCCGTTAGACCCTCTGTCATCCGCCCCGACCTTCGGCGAACAGTGGTTCGCCTCCTACACATACGCGTGAGACACGCGTTACTACACCTTCTGAATGTTGTAGTAGCGGGTGTCTCACCCGCACGGCTTATGCAGGAGTCCGTCGGCTGACGGACGAAGGTCGGGTTCTGTCTAAATTTCTTCTCTTTTTTTGTGACTTTTTGTGCCTTTTTGCGGCTATTCTCTCTCCCTCTTCTTCGCCCTCCGTAGTCCGTCATCCGTCATCCGTCATCTGTCCTCCGTCACCCTTTATGCCACTGAACAGTTCTCTTCAGTCCTTCTTCCAAATCCACCTTCGGTTTCCAGTCCAGCAGTTTCCCGGCCTTCGCTATATCTCCTTCCGAATCCCGCACATCTCCCGGCCGCGGATCATCATGCACCGGTGTTATTTCCTTTTTCATGATCCGGGCAAGCGTCGAAGCCAGTTCAAGTATTCCCGTCCTTCCCCCGCACGCCACGTTGTAAACTTTGCCGGCCGCTTTCGCCGGGGCCCCGGCGCAGGCCAGGTTGGCTTCCACAACGTTGTCCACAAAGGTGAAATCCCTTGTCTGTAATCCATCGCCGTGAACCACCGGGGCTTTCCCCTCGAAAAGGGCGTTTATGAAAAGCGGAATGACAGCCGCGTAACGTGATGCCGGATTCTGCATGGGTCCGAAAACGTTGAAATAGCGAAGGGAAAATGTTTTCAGCCCGTAAAGCTGAAAATACTGCTTCATATAGCACTCGCCGGTAAACTTCTGAATCGCGTAAGGGGAAATGGGACGGGGTATCATGTCCTCGCGCTTGGGCAGTTCATCGGTATCACCGTAAACCGAGGAAGAAGATGAAAAGACAATTCTTTCCGAGCCGGACTTCCTTGCCGCCTCCAGTACCCGGAGAGTCCCTACGCTGTTCACCTCGCATGTCTCGACCGGTTCTTCTATGGATCGCGGAACGGAAGGCAGGGCGGCAAGGTGGAAAATACAGTGCGTACCTTCCACCGCCCGGCCGACAGTTTCAGCGTCTCGAATATCCCCCTCCACGAAGTCAATCCGGTCCAGTAGAGGATCGAGGTTTTCCTTCCTGCCCGTGGCGAGGTTGTCGAGCACGCGCACCGATTTGCCCCCGTCGACCAGCCGGGCCGTCAGGTTCGCCCCGATGAATCCCGCCCCGCCCGTAACCAGATACTCAGCTTCCTTCATTCTCTTCTCCCGACCTTCGGCGAACGTGGTTCGCCTCCTACATGCTCGGTTCAAGGTTCAAGGTTCAAGGTTCAAAGTTCAGGGTTCATGCTTCGTCCCACTCTTTTCCTATGCGTGAGACCGGGCTCCGCCCCGTAACTCTTTCCGTCCTTTCCGCTCTTCCTGTGAATCCCTCTTCCCATTTCAGCTTTCTGCTTTCCGCTATCCTGTTGATCCTGTCTAAAAATCTTCTCTCTTTTTGTGCCTTCTTGTGCCTTTTGCGGCTATTCCCATCCCGTATCTTCTCCCAACAAAGAACAATTCCCCCTAATCCTCATGCCGCGCGGACAGCCCGATATCCGGGAAGGCCGTAAGCCAAATTTCCAGGCCCACTCTCCATTCATCTTCCTGTTCCCGGTTTTCGTCGATATCGTAACCGGGCAGGAAACTCCATCCCGTTTTTATCACCATGCAGTCAAGTGTTCGCTGAATATACCCGCCGTGCTCTTCAAAACGGTAATCCTCAAATTCGTACCGTCCGAAAAGGTTATATTGCCAGCCGGCCGTAGGCGCGTAAGTTACCGAACTGATAAGGAGCCTGCTTTCCTGTTCTTTTACCCTGTATTCAAGTCCCGCCTGGAGACGTTCCCGCAGGGATAGATTAAGCCGGCTGTTCCACTTGTCCTGATCTTCGCCGTCCACGTAGAAAATGCCTTTACTCTCAAACCAGAACCAGTCCGACGGTTGAAGTTCCGCGTCAAATTCAATACTTTCGGTTCCTCCCGATCCGTCCATCCCATCAAGGTCGGTTTTCACGGTAAAATCAATATCCACGAGATCAAAGGGGCGGTTGCCGCGTTTTGTCTGCCATTTATTCCGTATGCCCGCACTCACGGAATGTTCTTCTTCCACCTTGTCTACATTGTCAAACTGGTAAAGGCGATCCGGCTCGACGGTGGGTTCCGTGATTATTTTGTAATCCGCGTGCGGCTCCACCACGTGCCGCATAGGAGCGTTGTCCCTGAACCACGTTTTGAAAGCCTTGAAGGAAGCACTCATACCCAGTTCCGCGTTCGACCTGAGCCTTGGGCCGGTTTCGTACTCAACAGTGACCGTATTTGCGGCCGATACCGTGCCGTTCGTACCGGACGCCACCGTTTCCTCGCGCGTGTCTCGCGTCTTGGAGTAATAGGTGGCACGATAACCGATACGGGGAGTAACGTTGAGGAAACCGATATATTTCCGCGGATAGTACAGCATATGCGGCGTGTCCAGCCTGAACGCCGAATAATCCTCGTTGCCGTCGTCTGTTTCACGCCATTCCTTTTCCAGAAAAGCCGCCGCCATTCCTCCTTCGTAGTACAACCCGCTGTCTCCCAACTCCGCTCTCAATACTTCCACCGAACACTCCGGCAGACGGTTCACCGAAGTGTAAAAGTCATTCAGCCGTCTTTGCAGCAGAACGCTCGCGGTAAAAGCATCCTTCCGGTAGCCGTAAGTAAGGTAATTCTCGGGCCGACTTGCCCGCCTGTGTTCGCGTTCAAAGAAGTCCTCCAGTATGTCGGGATCGCTCAGGTAATTAATCTTCGCCTGAAAATAAGAGTTTGCGTCAAAAGCATACTGGTGACGCAGGCGGAATCTGTACCTCTCGTTGTCGATATCCGAAGTGGCCGGATCTTCGTCGCCGTCGACAGGTTCGTCGTCATCGATATAGTAAACCGCTACGTCGCCGCCCCCTGCGTCCATGGGCCACCCCAGTTCCTGACCCAGCCCCAGACCTCGTCTTGAACGATAGTCAACGTGAGTTTCAGCCTTCAGTCCAGGACTGACGGGATACTTATACCCGGTCAGCAGGAATGCTCCCATACGGCTGTTGTAGCCCGGCCGGACACTCCAGCCGTAATTTTCTTCGAGATCTCTGTACCAATAAGGGAGGTAAAAAAAAGGAACACGACCGAAATACAGCACCGCGTCGCGCCCCGTCATATACTCATCCGCCTTCACGGCAACACGGCGGGCCCTGACATGGTAGTGGCAATGGGGATATTCGTTGGTACAGGTCGTAACCATTGCTCCGTGAAGTATGTACGTGTCACCTTCCGCCTTTTCGGCTTTCTCGGTCTTTATGACCCGCACCGGACCCGATATGCCTCTCAGATCCGTCGCTATGCCTTCCCGGGTTTTGAAATTGTAATGCAGTTTGCTTCCGCGCCACGGCCCTTCCCTGCGTTTCAGAAACACATTGCCGTAAGCGAACACTTCTCCGCTTTTCGGATGCACCCGCACCCTGTCCGCCTTCAGAACCTGATCTCCTCTTCGGATCACTACGTGTCCCACGCACTCTACCCAGCCCGTACGCTGATTGTATTCGAGCTTATCCGCAAACGTCTCGGTACGAACCGATTCGGCGCTGACTTCGGCGCTTTCGTTCGCCGATACGCGCGCGATTCCGAAAAACATTAACGCTCCGGCGGCCGCCATTAGGATGTTGCCGGCTTTCATCATTGCGAGCTTGTATACAGTACTTCTTCCGATTCGGAGTCACTGACCGAGAAATACTCCATGTGTTTGCCGTGATCCGGCTTGAAACCCAGACGTCTGCCGAATCTTTTCTCCATATCCACAAGGAATTGCTCGTCCTTCGTACGCAGGCGGTCCAGGACTGTCGGATGAACCACAACCTGAAGGGCGCCGGTTTTTCCTGAACTTTTCTGCCGGCGCAGAATAGTGGAAATCCGGCGTTGAATTTCCACGCTCATGCCCAGAGGAGACTTTACGGTCCCCCTTCCCCCGCAGTAAGGACAATCACTGTAAAACAGCGAATACATGCTTTCGCCGGCTCTCTGGCGTGTCATCTCGAGAATGCCGAGCGGAGATATAGGCAATATGTTGGTTTTCGCGCGATCACGCTGAAGAGCGTTCCTCAGCGTCCTGTAAACGCTGTTCTGATGTTTCTTCAGCCTCATGTCGATCAGGTCTATAACAACGAGACCGCCGACGTTCCTGAGCCGAAGCTGGCGCGCCGTTTCCAGTACGGCCTCGGTGTTGACCTCGAGAATAGCGTCTTCCTGGGAGCCGCTCCCCTTGTGACGGCCGGTGTTCACGTCAACCGCCACCAGAGCCTCGGTTTCATCGAACACGATATGGCCGCCCGATTTCAGCATCACCTTCCGGCGAAGGGCTTCTTCGAGATGCTTCTCCACGCCGTAGTGCTCGAATACGGGAGATTCTCCCTCGTACAGGTGGACCAGCGATTTCGAACTGCGCGAGATTCTGCCGGCTATATCCCTGATGCGTTCGAATTTTTCCCTATGGTCCACCACGATGCGGTCGACGTCATCCGTAACCCAATCGCGCACGATGCGCTCCACAAGATCCGGCTGTTGAAACAGACAGCACGGCGCCTTTCCCTCTTTCTCCTGTTCCTGCACCTCGCGCCACGCGGTAATCAGCCCTTTCAGATCGCGCGCCACATTCCTTTTTCTTGCCCCCGAGGCCGCGGTCCTCGCGATAATTCCCAGATTTTTCGGAACCTGAAGGCGATTGAGCATTTTCTTAAGTCTCTGCCGCTCATTCGCGCCGTCTATTTTTCTAGACACACCCTTCAGATTAGCCCCCGGCATCAGAACCAGGTAACGTCCCGGAATACTGAGGCTGGCTGTTACCCTGGGCCCCTTTTTGCCGATGGGGCCCTTGGTGACCTGTACCACGATGCTTGACCCGGGAGGAAATTTCTTCTCCACATCCCGGTTGGACAGTTTTCTCCTCCGGGACCTCCGACGCGGACGGCCTTCCTCAAGTTCCGCAAGGCTGTCTCCGTTCGGCATCATGTCCCAGTAATGCAGAAACGCGTTTCTGCCGATACCTATATCCACAAAAGCGGCCTGCAGATCGTGCTCAAGATTCTGAATTTTTCCTTTGTATATGCTCCCGACCAACCGTTCGTTCGCGGACAATTCAGCTTCGAATTCCTCCAGCTTTCCGTTTTCCAATACGGCCACCCTGGTTTCCAGACCTTCACAGTTAACAACTATTTCCCGTTTCATTTTTCCTTTCCTGCTCCATCCGAACATAATTACCTCACCTTGCCTCTCTTAAATCTTAAACCTGGTCTTTATCTCCCGCTCTTAATCCACCCGCTTAGTCGCCACCCTTTGCGCCGCCACCGCGGCGGCGGACGGTTACACTTAGTCGCTGAACTTAACCGTTTTCTGCTCAACAACTACGGACAAAGCGGGTCGACTAAGTGTAACCGACTAAGTGTTGCGACTAAGTCTATGGACTAAGTGTCCCTCTCCTCTCCCCTCTCCCCTCTTAATCTTAATCTTTATCTTTATCTTTATCTTTATCTCCCCACATCTTATTCATAATCTTAATCGCAATCTTAATCTCTCCCTCCGTCCTCTGTCGTCCG